>DATHJP010000282.1:0-4088 GCA_035489695.1 Terriglobales bacterium | reverse complement strand
ATCCCGCCCATATTTCATGAACGCATGGGCCAAAAAGCGGCCGGCGCCAAATTCGTGGTAGGACTCTGTAACCACGCTCGCATCTGTGGCCGGAATCAGAAGGACCTGGTAGGTGATCTTCGGGCCCTTCCTATCCTTGGCCATGAGTGTCAAAGCCGCTGTCATATTCCCACCGACCGAATTGCCGGCAAGAGCTATGCGGCTGCCATCGGCACCGAACTCTCCCGCATGTTCCGAAACCCACTTCAGAGCACCGTAGCTTTCCTCCAACTGGGTGGGGAACTTCGCCGTGGGCACCGGGGTTTACCACGAGGGTTTCGCCTCCCCTCAAATGATTCCCGACAGGTAATTGCCGATGAGTCGGCTCGTCTCGCGGGCTCAGACGAAATCGCTTTAGATGTCAGTCCTACGCCTCAGAAAAAACCTTCTTCACGAAGGGTGGGCCACCCGCCTCAGATCCTTAGAAAGATCTTTCTGCGGTACATCCAAAACAGGATGAACCAAAAGATCAGCATCACAGCAAAACCCTGGAAGACGGGCTGAATAGTCGGTCCTGCCATCGCTACCACGTTTCCAAGGTGGCGGTCTAAGGCGTTCTCGAAGAAGACCGACATGGTCCAACTCATCACATAAGCGGCGATCGAGTTCATTCCGACCACCACCAGCGGGACCGCCCATCGCCGCCATCTTTTCCACTCGATCAGCGCGTAAAAACCGGCCAGGATCAAGACCACACAACCTCCGCTATACAGCGTGTAGGACGACGTCCAGACCCTCTTGACGATAGGGCAAATGCCGGCCCATTGACACACCAGCCCGAGCAGGAGCAAGCCTGTCCCCGCGATTACGAGTCCTCGCAACTTTTGTTGCTTCGACCCGTTGCCCTTGAGCCATTCTCCGGCCAGCAGCCCGAGTATCATGGTCCCTAGCGTTGGAATAAAACTCAGCGTAGACCAACCCCCGTCATTGAAGACAAAGGGTTGGACTCGCGGAAAGAGGTTCAAGAACCAAACATCGAACGCCCACGCAAGATTAGAATTCTTGTTCCAATGAGAGAGAAATCCGGTGTAATTGTGAGACCAATTTTGTGGGACTCCGACCCTGGCGTAGTCAAACTGGGGACCTGGCGCTGGATAAAGCGCGAAAGCTGCCCAAAAGCAAATCAAGATCAGCACCAGCGTCACCACTTGGGTTCGCGGGCGCGTGAAAGCCAGCAGAAACAGGAATACGTAGCCCAATCCGATCTGCGTCAGTGTGTCCTCAAATGTGAAGTAGGTCTGAGGCGACCACAGTGACCGAAGAAAGATCCCTAGAAAAATCAGGAGTAGCGCGCGTCGGGCCGCATGCCCAAGCATGGGTCCGAAGTTTTGTCCCTTCATTTTCCGGCTCGCAATAGAAAACGGAAGCGCCGCACCGACCAAAAAGGAAAAGGCGGGCTGGATCAGGTCATGCAGGGAGCACCCTTGCCATTCAACGTGCTGGGTGTTGAAGGCGATCAAGCGCCATAGCGCGCTCTGCGGAAACGCGCGCGCCACCTCAGGTAAACGCATGTGTTCTGCGAGCATCAGGACCATCACCAACCCGCGGAAGGCATCCAGCGAAATCAGCCGGGTGACCCCTTCAGCGTTACGTTCAGGTTCTGCTCCAGGCGCTTCTGCTACGGGACTCGCAACCTGCGCGCTTTCGATCGTCAAGAGCTCCTATGACCAGCAGAGGACTGATGCGAAGACATTCTCGTTCTTGCCCCGAGGTTTCGGAGATGGCACTCAAGTCTGAAGTGCGAAGCCCGGAGAATCCGAATGGACGTTCCACTTGCCACGTGTGAAATCGGGGAATCTCTGGGGCGCACCATTCTGTGACACAGATATTTCGCTTAATGGAGTAGGCGCACTCCATGCGGCGGCGTCGTAGACATTGATATCGGGCACTAAACCCTTTTTCAGGCAATCCATGAGGCGGTAATTCATGACGTAGTCCATTCCGCCGTGGCCGCCCATTTTTCGGGCCAGTTCTCCGGTTGTTTTCCAGAGTGGGTGCTCGTACTTTTCGCGAAACGCATCGATGTTCTGCCAATCCTCCTGCTTTGAGCCATCGACGAAGACACGCGGCGGGTAATCGGCGAACGCGCCCCTCGTACCCAAGATCGAGTTGAGGCGGCTGTAAGGTCGTGGGTTGACCACGTCATGCTGAAGAAGAATCGTGCGACCCCTTTGGGTTTTTATGATGCTGGTGTTTATGTCACCGCAAATGTACTTTTCGGCGCGCTTGGGGTCCCCGTCAGCGAAGTTCGCTTTCACGTACGTGCTCAGCGAGGCCTCGGACGAACTCACCGAAACCATGTAGTCGAACCGGTCGCCACGATGGATGTCCATGTAATGGGCCACTGGGCCTAGTCCGTGCGTCGGATATAGATTGCCATTGCGCTTCATGTGGGGAAACCGGCGCCACAGGCCTTCCCCTTCGCTCGATGTCAATATGCTGCGCAAATCGTGGAGATAGGCTGCCTCTCCATGCGTGATTTCGCCGAATAGTCCGTCACGCACCATGCCCAAGACCATCATCTCGGTAGAACCATAGCAGCAGTTCTCCAGAATGACGCAATGTTTGCGAGTCGCTTCGGAAGTATCGACGAGGTCCCAGCACTCCTGCAAGGTTGTACAGGCAGGCACTTCGACGGCAGCATGCTTGCCATTCTTCATAACGCTGAGCGCCATCGGAACGTGCCAGTTCCAAGGGGTGGCTATGTAGACGATGTCGAGTTCGAGCTGGGTCAAATTCTTGAAATCCCATTCGCCCTTGCTGAACCCTGCTGGCTCCGGTTGGTCTGCGTTTGTGACCGCCTTCTGCGCTCGCGCTACTTTTTCCGGCACCAGATCGCAGATGGCTTTGACTTCTACCTTTTCAATGGCCAGCAAATCCTGCAGCAAGCTGGTACCACGTCCGCCGACGCCGATAATTCCCAGGCGCACTTGCTCTCTTGCCTCGAACGGGACGCCGATCATCGTCGAGTTGGCACTCTTCGGTGTGCCAGCAAGGAGATTAGGACCCAGAATGTCGGTCGCAACCACGAGTCCCGCACCGCCAATCGCGGTGCGCTTTATAAAACTCCGTCGCGAGATTTCTTGAGATTCTTTATCCGTTGCCAATGTGTGGCCTCCTACTAATGCGATCTGATCGGCTCGATATTAGTTCTACACCAAAGTGCCCTGATCTTCACGCCTGTGGTTCCAATGACGCTGGCCAGCAATCTTGTCGCGAGCCTACGCTAGATAAGAAGGTTACGGGATCAGGAGTACTACGTGACAGATCCGTTGCGTCCCTTCGACGAGGGGGCATTGAAGCAATTGATAAGCACCCGTCATCGTCGGAGGTCTGGCCCGGGACGCGGCGGGCAACCTCTACGGCACCACCCAGTACGGAGGCGCTTCCGACAGCGGAACGGTGTTCAAGCTTGCCCCGTGATTACGATGGCAAGAGCTTCGGCGTTCGCCTGCGAGGGTGTGCTAGCAAGCTCCGTCACTGAGTCCGTTCAGGGCGTAAGATACTTCCTCAACGCGGGTTTCTTGAGCAACGCGGTTAGAATGATGGTCGTTTGGAGGAGGGATTCCGTGCCCAAGATCAAGGCAAACAACATCACGATGAACTATGAGCAGCAAGGAAGAGGCGAACCCCTCATTCTCATCCCCTATTTGACTGCCGATCACGCCTGTTACGCCTTTCAGGTCGCCGAATATTCGAAGCACTTCACCTGCATCTCTCTCGACCTCCGGGGTACTGGCGAATCAGATAAACCTGAAGGCTCGTATTCCACGGAGGTTCTAGCCGACGATGTTGCCGCTTTCATGCAGGCTGTGGGGATAACGAAGGCTCATATTTCTGGTCTATCCCTTGGAGCGGCGATTGGAATGTGGCTGGCAGCAAAGTACCCGGATGCTGTCACGTCTTTATCGCTGCACAGCAGTTGGGCGAAAACGGACGCTTACCTAAGAACTGTGGTAGAAGGGTTACAAGTGATGGCTAAAGCAGTGGGCAGTGTTCCCGAAATGGTTATTCTGGCCCTGTTCCCGTGGTGCTTAACGCCAGAACTG
>DATHJP010000281.1:0-13798 GCA_035489695.1 Terriglobales bacterium | reverse complement strand
AGTGGTTCCACCACTTGACTCCACGCTGCGTGAGGTCTGCGAACGATATTTCAACAGCAAGCCACTCTTCATCGAGCCCGGTGTGAAGACAGGCATGCCGGTGCTGTATGACAATCCGGGCGAAGTTGGGGCTGACCGCATCGTGAACGCGGTGGCCGCTTTCGAGAAATATGGCGGACCGTGCATTGTCGTAGATTTTGGCACGGCTACAACTTTTGATTGCGTGTCTGCTAAAGGAGAGTACCAGGGCGGCGTAATCAGCCCGGGACTCGGAATTTCCGCCGATGCCTTATTCGAACGCACTGCCCGTCTGCCTCGTGTGGACATTCGCAAACCTGCCCGCGTCATTGGCACTAATACTGTTGGCAGCCTGCAATCCGGTCTTTATTACGGTTATCTAGGTTTGGTCGACGGAATTCTCGAGTTGCTGTTAAAAGAGTTGGGCAAGGAAGCGAAGGTTGTGGCCACGGGCGGCTTAGGTACGCTCATCGGAACCGGATCGAAATATATTAAGAATGTGGACGAATTCCTGACGCTAGAAGGCCTGCGCATCATCTGGGAGCGCAATGCTGCAACCAAATCTGGTCGCGAGCCATCGCCGGGGAAAGCAAAGAATGCGGCTGCCGCAGCGGCGGATCGCCCGGCCTCCAAACCCTGGCCTGGCAGCAAATCCAAAACTCGCTGACCTGTCGTGGAAAACTACTTCAACTACTTCACTGAAATCGAAGAACATTTTCAGCGGCGGCGCGGAGGTCCTCTGTTAGTTTCGACTGTCGATTGGGGACTGATTGAAATCTGGAAGGATGCCGGCATTCCGCTGGAAGCGGTCCTGCGCGGGATCGACGAGGCATTCGACAAGTACGAACGGCGCCCAGCGAAGACTCAAAAGATAAACGGGTTGGCTTGGTGCGCGCAATCCGTACTGGCTGCAGCCGAGGACATGAAAGAAGCTGCGGTAGGGTCATCAGGAGAGAAGAAGCAGAGCGAAACAGCGCGAGGGTTTGAAATATCAGACATCGTGGCTTTTCTGCGCCGAAATGCAAAGCGTCTGCTGGCCGCGAAGTTGCCGAAGGCAGCAGGGGTTCAGGTCAGAGTCTTGGCGGAAGAGACTGCGGAGACCTTAGATAAAATGGCCGCCAGTCTGGGGACCAAAGATGCGTTACCCCGCCTGGAGGATTTAGAACGGCGGCTCACTGTGCTCGAGGAGAAACTCTTTGCCATATTGCTGGCGGCGACGCCGGATGAACAGATTGTCCAGATGCGAAGCGAAGCCGACCACGACCTGTCACCCTACCGCCGGAAGATGCCGGCCTCGCAAATCGAGCAGCTTCAGAGACAATATGTACATAAGCGGCTACTGGAACTCTACGGACTGCCCCGGCTGAGCTTGTTTTATATGTCGTAGAATTTGCGAGTTGCTATGCTGCCGGTCCGGCCAATTCATCGACGTGTGGCGATTGGCCGCCCAGCCATTCCGGATGGTGAGCTGTTGAATCGAAATGCTGCGAAGTCTTGAACAGTTCGTAATCCCCATTGGCTGCAGCTTGCGCGGTCTTGGCCAGCAGGGCCGCGACCTGGTCTTTGCTCAGAGGCCGGAAAGTTCGTGCAGCCTCCAGTGCCTGCTCCAGAATGCGCATGCTATCGATTCCTGTGATCACAACCGAGGTGGGAAGGTTCAAAGCGTAGTGCAGGCACTCGATAGGTTGCACGGTCTTACTCTTCAAAATGATCTTGTCCCCCATGGACTTCATTCCTAAGACGCCGATTCCTTGCTCGACCAACTTGGGCAGCACCAGCTTTTCAAAGCTTCGGAAATGGGCGTCCATTACGTTGAGCGGCATCTGGACCGTATCGAACTTGAAGCCGTTATCGGCTGCGACCTTCAACATATAGAGGTGGATGTGGGGATCTTTGTGGCCGGTGAACCCGATGTAGCGGACCTTACCCGCCTTTTTCGCTTCGAGCACCGCCTCCTGCGCTCCCTGCTTGGCAAAAATGCGGTCCGGATCCTCAAAGCGAATAATCTCATGATGCTGCATGAGATCAACGTGATCGGTCTGTAGCCGCTTGAGCGACTCGTCGATTTGCTTGGCCGCTTCCTGTTTGGTGCGGCCATCCAGCTTGGTCATCAGGAAGACTTTCTGGCGATACCCATCCTTCAAGGCCTTCCCCATTCGAATTTCGCTCTGGCCTTCGTTGTAGTCCCAGGAGTTATCCATGAAGTTGATGCCGCGGTCTACCGCGGTCCGAATCAAGCGGAGGCTATCGGCTTCTTCTAATCCCGGCTGCGCCAGGTGAAAACCGCCCATCCCGATTGCCGAGATACGCTCTCCGGTTCGACCGAGAGCACGGTAAGGGATGTCCTGCTTGAGGCTTTCGGCGGACGAGCCGTCTCCTGCCGAAGCCATCAGTCCCGCGACAGCCAAGCCCTTCAGGAAGCCTCTACGTTCGATAGCGCCAGACTGGCTGTTACTCGGGAAGGAGTTCATTTGGGCTTGGCACCGTCTTGCAAAAAAACCCGAGGCTCCCGAATAGAGGATTAACGGGCTCGATAATCAAGAATGTTTAACTCTTGGCGGGCGGTCCATAGGGTAATAACTGTATTTTGAGACGGTACCACTGTGAATTAGCTGTTGAAGGTGTGATATTTAGCTAAGGTTTGCGGGGTGAGCGAACGTTCAATTTCGAACTCTTCTGACCCGACTGTCTGGAACGCGCCGCGGCTGTCTACGCCCACGTGGAAGAGCGGCCCTTCCAGGGCCGCGTTAGGAATAAAGTGAATGATGGGTCTGACGCGGCGCTAAAGCGCCGCTCTTCCACAATGGTAAAGCACTGATCGCAACGTGCGTTCTACTTCGTGATCACACCACATGCGATGCGATCCCCGGCGTTCCCCGCGGGGTCTGTCTTCATGTCGTCGGCTTTGGCGTGGATCACCAGGGCCGTTCCGCCATTGCTGAAGAGCGAATGGCTGTCGGTACCGAGGTTCACATCTTTGTTCAGTATCGTGACCGACGCTTTGCCTTTGCCGTTTACCGTGAAGTTCGTCATATCCCCGGCATGATGACCATCGGGATTCTCCAAGCCGTGCTGCTTCCCGTCGGGATTAAAATGCGGGCCCGCAGATTTGAAATCTGGCGGATCGCACTTGGCATTCTGATGAATATGAATCGCGTGCTCGCCTGGGGGAAGGCGCTTCACTTTTAACTTGATTGCCACGCCGGTCGCAGCCGGCTTTAGGACAGCCGAACCCACACTCTTGCCATTGGCATCCTTCAACTGAACGACAGTCGTAGCCGCGCTCGACAGCGATAAGGCGAGAACCATCACGGACAACGCAGGGAAAAGTACGCTCTTATGTCTCATGGGCAAACATTATAGCCAACTCGCCACACTGTGAACCATTCATCGCAGCATTGACACCCACCACGCATTGTTGCCGGAGCGAAGGTCTTTACCGTAGGAGAGAACAACTCCAAAGCCAAGCATGCGCACCTTAAGTTGGCCGCCTGCGTCCCACAGCCACTCGTGAGAACCAAGTCCTGCCAGCGAGTCCGTAGCCTTGCCCGTATCTACAAATGGTCCAAGCTTCAGGTTGAGCAATCCCGTGCGATAAACATTCTTATCGGCTTCCCAGTTGGACAGAAAATAGCTGCGTCCCAAAGGGCCACTGCCCTTCCTGCCATCACGGGTCGCAATGTGGCCGCGCATCCACAGATCGCTGTCCCCACCCAAGCCCAGCATGAAGAGCTCATCGAAGGGGACGTCGCCAACAGTCTTGCCTGCGCGTATCCGGTGTTGGATCTCATAGTCGTCGCCCTGAGACAGCGGGAACCAGTGGAACCTGAGCGATGGCTGTATTTTAAGGAACGTATGTCCCGGTTGCGACCAGATGCGTCCGGCCTCCGAAGACAGGCTGCCTTTCAGCGTGATTCTTTTTTCTGGCAGGTCCCAGATTTCCGCGCTTACCTGGGCGAGTTGTTTGAGCTGGTAACCGCGGGCCAGCAGGTTTTGGTTGAGAGCAACTCCTGGGATCACGCTACGAAAATCGCGATGAGAGAGTTCGCCGCCGGCCGACCAATTCCAGCGGCCACTGACAACGTCGACAAACTGTGCAGCGACAGCTTCGCGGCGCAGATTTAAGCTGCCGAGCAACGGCGCCGGCCCTGAAAACGAATCGCGGATGTTCCAGTTTTCACTGCGGAGGTCGAGACTCACCCCGTACTCCCGGCCAGGCTTGCTGCCCAGAGGCGCCGAGAGAACGGCGGCCACCCGCCGTTTTTCTGCATCCCAGCGCCACATCGACACCAGATTTATCGCGCGGTGTTGCAGGTTGTAGAATTCCGGATTGATGCTCTGCCAGGGCAGTCCCCGAAAAAGCAGGATCAGTCCTTCCCATTTGTTCCGTCCCCATCCATTTTTCTCGTGATTGCGAAAGAGCAGAGAAAATCTGCCGTCGTCACGCGCCTGTAAATCGAAATGATAGGAAGGAAAAATTGCCAATGTGTCGATACGCGCCTCGGTAGTATGCCAGTCTGCGAGTCGCAGCGTACCAGCTGGCGAGAACGCGAAGGCGCGATCGAGCAACACCGGATCTAGTCGTGGTGTTGGCTCGGAGCGTATGTCCGCAATCTGAGGCTTACCAACCCGATTCCAATACTTGAGCGCTGCGTCGATATTCTCTTGAAGGAAGTAGACAGTCCCGAGGAAATCATTGGCATATGAATCGTCGGGAGCAAGTTCGAGCGCGCGATGTAGGTATCGCGCAGCTTCGGGATAGAGTTTCTGCTTGAAAGCAACTCCCGCCAACTCCAGGGGGAATCGTTCATCCGACGGACGCAAATGTGCTCCGGCCTGAAAGGCCTTGCGGGCTTCCTCCAATCGGCCCAGCCGCGCCAACGCGGTCCCCAAATAAAAGTCGAGTTCAGCGGATGGTGCGGGGGCGGACTGTGCCAGGCGGACAATCTCTTGCCAACGTTCCTGTGCAAGAAGCTCTTTCGCGCGGGCAATCGCAGAGTCTATCGGACGGGGTTGTCCATTTCCGGCGGGACAACAACAGATCAGCAAGCCAAAAATAACAGCGATTCGGATTAGTGGATGTTGGGCTGAGGCACTGCCAGCAAAGTCCATTTTCCAGCGGCGCTCCACTCCCGTTCGAAGCTCGATCGATCTTGCTTGAGCAGCTTGCGCTGGGCTGGATCATTGACCATGACCAGCGCCTGTTCCCAGTCGAGCCCGGTTACGACCACATAATGCAAAGGCATGTTACTCGAAGCAGGCTTGAGCGCGACAATCAGCGGGCGGCCCTTCTCCAATTGTTGTTTCAAGTCCGTCCACTGCCCCCGGAATGCAAAAGTACGGAAGCCCTGTTGTTGCAGATAGCGCTCCATATCTGAGGCATAGATACCGTGCGCGTGGTCGGAATACAGAGCACGTTGAATCTGGCTTGAATCGGCGCTAGGCGTTTGCGCCAGACCCTGCTGGAGCATCCAGTACTGCATCACCATGGCGATGCTGGCTGCGCCGCAACCGTTCTTTTCCTGTTTGACAAAGGGAATATCGAGCCATACCCCTGAAGGCTCTACCGCCACCATCAGAGCGTGGAGACACAACATCAGCGCCAGCGTTATGGAAAAGTAGCGAAGCATGCGATCAGTGTTACCGGACTGCAATAATGATCAGAACCAGTGCCGCGATCCCTAGAATGATGAGCAGCAGATCCCGGTCGCTCAGAGTACCTGCTACGAAGTCAGCCTGAGCTTTGTCCGCCCGCGAAGCTAGCTGGGCGAGTTCGGCATCACTAAGAG
This sequence comes from Terriglobales bacterium, assembly GCA_035489695.1. Classification (GTDB taxonomy): domain Bacteria; phylum Acidobacteriota; class Terriglobia; order Terriglobales; family Acidobacteriaceae; genus 40CM-3-55-5. Next base: position 7,991 of record DATHJP010000281.1, on the reverse strand, counting down.
ACGCAACTCCGGTCTTCACTTGTTCCGGATTCATGTGCGCAGTCTTCAGAGCCTTTTGCGCCACTTCGGAAGATAAAAACTGCCTTACTTTCTCCACGTTCAGCTCGCGTCGCTGAGTGGCGTTCAGTATTTCTTTCTGCAGATCCGCGGGACTCACCACATGGGTCTGCGCCAGCAGGCTGGGGGGAACCGAGAAAATCGTGACTAAAACGCACGCAATCACTACTCGGGCAGGCTGCCTCAAATCGAAACGCATGTGTCGTAACCTCCGTAAGATTATGGTCAACGAATAGAAAATTCTATATGACCGGGTCCATTGGATGCGGAGGAATGTAGCGGGGGTTTCACTGCTGGGACATGAATGATAAACAGCCCGGCAGCTTACAATTCTTCCAGGTTTTTCTGCAGCTCAGCTGCAACCCATGCAGGGTCACCGCCCTGTGGAAAACGAACCGGCGCTCCAATTTTCACGCTCACCGTATAGGGCCGGGCAAACTTCTTTCCAGCCTGCTTTAGCTCAAACAATCCGCGGATACGCATGGGAACGATTGGTATCCCAAGATTATTTGCCAAAAGACCGATACCCGAGCGGAATGGAAGCATCTTGCCATCCGTGGTATGACGCCCCTCGGGGAAAACCAGCACACTATCGCCACGATCCACCAACTCACCGGCGTAGGCAAAGCTCTCTCGAAAACCTGCTTCGCGAGGCAAAGGAAACAGATTCAATAAGGACACGCCCAAGAACCACGTCAGTCGGTCCCACAACTTCAGCAAGAAATTTTTTGACGGTGGTGGAGTCCGCAGTGCTTCGAGAGCCTCGCCGCCGGTTGCCGTCGCCAGCCTATGTCGAAGTCGAGCCGGAAGCGAGGTTAACACGAAACCAACATCCACATCGCTAATGTGATTACAGATGACGAGCACGGGACCTTGCACCCCGGTTAATTTCTCTCGTCCCTCAACGCGGGGCCATCCCAGAAGAAAAATTGCCGGACGCAGCAACAGATAATGCGCAATCAGCCGGACCCACGTAACTGGCCAGCGCTGCACCCAACGTGGATAGTGGTATCGCGCTCGCGAGGGAGTCCGGCCGTGCAGTATGCGCTCCAGATCTTCCACCGTATTGACGGCTGCAAATCGTGTTTCGCTGAGATCCATCTGGTATCGATCTTCCAATGCGCTAAACAGTTCCACGCGATCGAGCGAGCTGAGATTAAGATCGCTTTCTAAATTGGCCTGCGGAGACAGTTCGGGCTCAGAGCGATGTTTAACTCGCGCGATCAATTCCCGCAAGGGACCGGCAATCGCATGATCGCCGCCTTTAGTCTTCAACTCAGCCTGCACGGTTTGCAGAATCAAATTGGTGCGCGGCTTCTGAGTAGACGTGCGCGGAAAGTCTTCCTCCGGCCACACGAAAAAGGAATTCATTCGCTGATACTCGGCCAGGCTCTCATTGGCGCGTTTCACGATGGGAGCGGGATCGAGGCCGCGATCGCGCAAGATCATCACTGCGCAAGGCTCAGCGTTTCCGTCGCGGGGCAGCGGTATCACGACACAGAGTTTCACTTCCGGCTGCCGGCGCAATGCAGCTTCCAAATCTTCGGGATAAACGTTCATGCCGGCGGGAGTGACAATGACATCCTTCTTGCGACCTTTGAAATAGAGATTACCTTCTGCGTCGAGTTCGCCGATGTCCCCGGTGGGATACCAGCCTTGAGCCCCGGCAATCGGCTGCAGTTCGCGCCCATTCCAGTAACCACTGGCTACCCCGCCTCCCCGCACCAGGATTTCGCCGTCAGGAGCCAACTTGACGTCGCGTCCTGCGAGAACCTTCCCAATCGATCCTTTTCCAAGGCGAAAGGGATGATTCACGCTGATGATCGAAGTCGTCTCTGTGAGCCCGTAGCCTTGAATTACAGCGTAGCCTAGCCGTCCCCAGAATTCCTCGGTCTGACTGTCCAGTGCCGCGCCCCCTGAGATGAATGCCCAGAACTTCCATCCCAATTGGCGATGCACGCTCCTGAAAATCCACCATCGCGTTAGGAAGTGCTTACCCTTTGCAGTTTCAAATCGCCTTCGAAAGTCTTCGAGCTTGCCCTGCTCTTCGAGAGTACGTTCGATTTTTTCCTTCAACGATTGCAGCAGACGAGGCACCGCCACCAGCACCGAAACGCGCTGCCGCCCGATGACGGAGATCACCTCAGAAGGATTGAGAGTGTCGTGAAAGATGACGGTCGCGCCCATCAGCTGAGGTAGAAAAATTCCCAGGAATTGTCCGAAAACATGACTTAATGGCAGCAGATTCAGAAAACGAATGGGATGCACCAGTCGTTCATACTTCAAGTATTTCTGGATTTCAGTTTCGAGCGGTTCGATGTTGGCAAGAACATTTCCGTGCGTGATTACGACACCTTTGGGTTCGGCAGTGGCTCCGGAGGTAAAAACAATCTCGAGAGTGTCTTGAGCATTGATTGCTGCCGGTTCAATAGGCGCAAATGAGTAGTGGGCCAATGTTTCCTGAAGATCCTCCAGGATGAGTCCCGGGATGGAAGGCTGCTCATGCCGGCGTGAGCACACCAGTAATTTCGCATTCACCTGTTGGTAAACGCGCAAGGCGAAATCGGGCGCCGCGGCATCGTCCATGGGGACAACGATCGCCCCGCATAGGACACAGCCAAAAAATGACGCTACCCATTCCGCAGAGTTCGGTCCCCAGAGCAGGACAGGGTCGCCTTTGCCAATTCCGCGCTTGGCCAATTCTCGAGCAAACTGGAATGCGGTCTCGGCGACCTGGCGATAGGTCCAGCGCACGCTTCGGTAGCCGCGACGCTGGATGTAGGCAGACTCGCGCCCCAGTCGCAGAAAATTATCGAAGTACTCGAGAAGAGAGCGGCGCTCCATGAAACGTTCAGCGCCTCACGCGCTAACGTCTATGTTACTCAGGATGATCTATTCACGTCCCACACCGAGCGCGTCGGCCACCCGATTGATGTAGTTGAACCACGACGCGATCAGTGTGATCTGCAGGATTGCCTGGTCATCGAAGCCAACTGCGCGCAGCCCGTCGTGATCATTCTTCCCAACCTTGGTCGCATCCTTGGTGAGCTTCACTACGTAATCCAACATCACGCGCTCCGGGACCGTGATGGGAGCAGTCTTATAGTCCTTCTCCAATGCCTGTACCAGCTTTTCGTCCAAGGTCACCCGACGCAGAAACTCTGCGTGTGACTCAATTCAATAAACACACCGGTTGGTAACCGACACCATGGTGGTGATCATCTCGTGTTGCCGCCGGCTCAGTGGCAGCTCAGGCGACATCAGCACGCCAAAGGTAGCGAACGCGTGATACAAGGCGTCAGGAATAAGGCTGTGGGAAGCCACAATCTGGGCGCCTCCGCCCTCGGTCGGATGGACCGGCGTGGCATACTCTTGTGGATAAAAAGCCTTTTGCCTCTCCATTGCGTTGCGGAGCTTTTCGTCGGCCTCTGCCATTGGAATGGTGCGGATCCAGGTCATATAAAGACTTACTTTCCTTTTTTGTTTTTTGCCGTACAATCCTACCCATCAATTAACTTACACGGGAAATTCCCGATACGCCAAGCCCTGTTTATTCGGAGAGCTGAGAGCGTAATTCCATTTGGGAAATATTGGCGCGGGGAGGATAGTCAATGAGCATCATGGTATGGCAGGTCATGCGCAAACTGCCCAAGCCTCTACTGCTTATACTCTTATTCTTCCTGCTGGCAGCAGTGGCACGGGCATAGCGTCATCCTGATTTCACGTCCCGATTTCCCTCGCCCGATTTCGAAAGATAAGCCATCAGATAAGCCCCTCATTTACCCGTCGCAAAAAATCTTCCGCTTCCGCCTGCCTTTCTCTGCCGGCAGTTCTACCGTGGTTCCTGTGGTAACTCGTTCGTACACTCCCTCTTGGTAACCCTTAGTAACCATGCGGTTTTTAGTAACGAGCCTTACAATTACCTTGTCTGAAGCCTTCTTCGAGTGGTGTCCCTTCGAAGAAGGCCGATCCCGTCCCGAAGGAAGCGTTCCAGGGTTGGGGGAGACACCGGAGCCGGAGTCCGCACTCATATGGCGTTTGGTTTTGGCTTCAATAAACAGAAAGTTCTCAGTGTTGCGGAAAAATTCGTCCAGCAAGGCAAACTGCCGAACGCTATCGCTGAGTACGAAAAGATCCTCAAAGCTGATCCCAAGGACCTCACAGTTGCGAACACCGTGGGCGATCTCTACGCTCGTCTGGGCGAGGTCGACAAGGCGATTAACTGTTTCAAAAGCGTTGGCGACGCCTATGGCACCCAGGGTTTCACCGTTAAAGCCATCGCGATGTACAAGAAGCTTACCAAGCTCAAGCCCGCGCTGGACGGGGTGTTGCGACTGGCTGAGCTTTACACCCAGCAGGGTCTGTTCAATGATGCGCGAGCTCAATATCTGCAAGTTGCCGAAGAATTCCTGCGCGCCGGCGAATTAGAACAGGCTGTCCGAATATTCCAGAAGACGCTGGAAATGGATCCCGAAAATACTGCCATGCGAATGAAGCTGGCAGAGGTTTACATCCGCCTGGGCAAGAAGACGGAGGCGTGGGAGATTTTTGCCTCCGCGGCTGAAAGTTTGCGCGCCCGCGGCTCGCTCGGTCCGGCCCAGGAAATTCTGAAGCGAATGCTTACCCTCGATCCTGGCAATAGCAACGCCATGATGTTGCGCGGCCGCATTGCATTCGAGTCCGGCGATGTTGCCGGAGCTATCAAAAATCTGGGGAAGGTTGCGGATTTGGACTCCAACCCCGAAGGCCTGCGCACATTGCTCCAGGCTTATCTGCAAAGCGGATCTCTGGCTGAAGCAGGAACGCTGGCCGATAAATTGGTTACTGTCCATAACGACACCGCCGCAATGGTGGGATATGCCGACGCGCTGATGGCTGCAGGACGCTTTGAGGACGTTCTCGAGCTTTACCGGAAATATTCCGATCGCCTGCTGGCTAGCGATTCAGCCAAAGTCATGGAGAGCCTGCACACGATTATTGGGCATGTGCGGGAGAGCACATCTGCGCTCGAAATCGTGCTCGAGCTCTTACAGAAAGCAGGAGAAAATACCCACCTCACCGAGGTTTATGAGCTTCTTGCGCATGCCTACGTGCAGGCAGGAAACCTCGAAAAGGCGCGTGATTACTATCTGAAGCTCACCCAACTGGAGCCGCAAAACCAGTTGCACGCGAACAACTACCAGCAGGTGGCAGCCCAGCTGAGCGGGGCGACACCTGCCACCAGGCTTATCACCCCGGAGGAGGGCTCAGTTCTGGTGGACGAATTGGAGGCCACGGCTCCTTTCATCGACCAGCGTTATCCCGACGAAGTTGCCCTCGCTCTCCGTTCCGCTCTCACCGATGCCGAACTTTTTGTCTCCTACAATATGCCGGCGAAGGCACTGGGGCCGTTGCTCTCCGCACTGCCCAAAGCGCCTCGGGATTTACGCTTGAACCAGCGTCTCGCCGCCTTACATACCCGCGCTTCCCGGTTTGCAGAAGCTGCGGTTTGCTGTCGCACTCTGGAAAGTATCTACCACGACGCGGGACACGTGGACGAAGCCACCCGCTATGGAGAGCTGGCCGGTAGGTATGAAGAACGGGGCTCGATCGGGATCGCAGCACCGCAGGAATCGATTCCCGAACCAATATTAGTAGAAATGCATGTGGAGCCAGAGGAAGAAACTCTACCAGCACCAGTCGCAACGGCCGCGCCTGTCCCACCGGTTGCGCCCGCCCCACCAGTTGCCAAAGCGGCTGCAGCGGCGTCACCTTCCGCGAAAGCTTCGGGTCTTTTCTGGCATGCTCCAGCCGCGCCTGCGAAAGAGCCACCAGCTCCGGAACCGGCGGAGTTCGAGGTACAGCCGGCGTCTGAGGTTGCCGAAGCAGAGATTGATCTGTCCGAGGAGTGGGAGGGTGAGCTTGCAGAAGATCCCGCTTCCATTCCTGAGCCTGTAGCGGCTGCCGAACCTGCTCCTGTCCCAGAGGAAGCGATTCCTGCTCAAGAAGATGAAACAGCTTCGCGGGAATCAGCGGTGGCGAAGGCCATCGAAGAGATTCGTTTCTATCTGGGGCATTCCATGCCCGAAGAAGCCCGCGAGGCAATGGTCAAGCTCAAGCAATTGAAGCCGGATCCCGCCACGCTGGCTGCTGTGCGGGCTGAAGTGGAAGCTGCCATCATCAATGCTGCGTTGGCTCAGGACGAGATGCCGGCTGCAGAAGAAGCCGAAACTGTGCCTGTGCCGCCGGTGAAGGTGGCTCCGCCGCCACAACCCAAAGCTGGCACAATCAAGGGTTTTTCGGACTTGAGGCCACCGGCGGCAAAACCGCCCAAAGTTGCTCCACCCCCCGAACCGCAGGTTGTGGAGGATGCAGTTGAAGAGGTCGAAGCGGATTCAGACGGAGTTCTGGGAGAATTTGTATCCGAACTGGAAGAGTCGCTGGGAGATGAATTCCTCTCCGAAGCGCCAATACCGGCAGCACAGATTGAACCGACGCCCGCGCCGAGAGCCGTCGGCAATAGAGTCGCTCCTCGGGTTGCGCCGCCGCAAAAACCCGCCGCGCCGTCGGCCATGGCCGCTGCGGCCGCCGCGTCGGCTCCGGGATCTGAACCTGTCGCCGCGTCTCCAGTTCTCTCCGTGCAGCCCACACCGGCTCGGTCATTGGTTCCAGGACCACCCAAAGCCGCTCCGAAGTTCGACTCGGGTCCCGGAGTGGACTTGGCAGGAATGTTCGGCGAGTTGAAGCATGAGCTCGAAGAGGATGTCGCTACCGCCGACGAAGATCCGGAGACGCATTACAACCTGGGCGTTGCCTTCCGCGAAATGGGCCTGCTGGATGAAGCCATTGGAGAGTTGCAGAAAGTGTGTCAATCGGTTGAGCGTGGGCGTCCTTTTCCATTAATCATGCAGACCTACACTTGGCTGGCCCAATGTTTCCTGGATAAAGGTGTACCGGAAGCAGCGATTCGCTGGTATGAACGCGCCCTCAAGCTGTCCGATATTGACCAGGACACCCGTATCGCACTGCACTACGAATTAGCCTCCGCTTACGAGACTGCGGCCGATAAACCTGCGGCGCTGAATCATTACATGGAGGTGTACGGCAGCAACATCGACTATCGCGACGTCTCCGAGCGCATCAAGGCCCTGAAGTCGTAAAATGCTGCGATGGGTTTTTATTCGACATCGGGAGTCTGCGGCGAAGATTCTGTTCCGCCGGCGCCGAAACGGAGCGTCGCGTGACCTCGAATCCCAATACACCGTTGCCTCCCAGTTCACTGGGAGCAAAGCTATCCGCTTCGGAGACCTCCGGTTCCGTAACTGGGCTGGAACGCGAATCACCCGATGATGGGAAACGTTGGACCGGCATTGAACTTTGGCTGCACCGGCTTGCGGTACTAATGTTTGTTTTTGTGTGTGCCAGTGTGGGAGTGTTTCTAGTCATCCTGCCGTGGAGGCCGGAATGGACGCATAACCACCTGCTGTTGTCCTATCCCGGACTCCGCCAATTCATTGCCAGTGGCTTTGTCCGGGGCGTGGTTAGCGGTTTGGGAATGCTGGATATCTGGATCGGCTTTTGGGAAGCCGTCCACTACCGCGAGGAAAAACGACCATTCCGTCTGGGCTAAACTAAATCGACAAATAAATCGACAATCGGCCCTATTTTCATGGAAAGACCAAGCCATCATGGATGAAAGTAAACTCGCACCTGCGCCTCTGGCGTATCAAAACGAACCCTTCCTCAATAGTCCTGATGGTCGAGTCCTTCGCATCCTGGCGGAATACAGTGAGCCTGTAGCGCGCTTTCGCCGCGAACAAATCCAGGACACAGTGGTGTTTTTCGGGTCGGCACGTTTTCACGGTCTTTCCACGGCGCAGAAGGCTTTGGCCGAACTGGAGAAAACCGGTTCTGTGGCTGACCCAGAGACCAGAAAGCGGGCGCAAGCGGCCCTG
>DATHJP010000280.1:0-2581 GCA_035489695.1 Terriglobales bacterium | reverse complement strand
TCCTTCCCACTTCGGTCAGGCAGTGACTTTTACAGCGACCATCACTCCGAGCCTGCCGTATTCGCCCACGCCTACCGGAACCGTGACCTTCCGCGACGCCACTAAGAAATTGGGAACAGCATCGCTGGTGGCGGGAGTCGCCACGTTTTCGTACTCGGGTCTCACAGTCGGTCCGCACCATATCTCTGCGATTTATTCCGGAGACAACAATTTCAATCCCAATCAGAAGACCCTTATCCAGAGGGTCAAACCACACTGACAGAATCCACGCGAGAGCATTGACAGCCTCCCCCGGCATCTTTTCCAGTTGACGCAAACAGGCGATTACACTCACAACCGGATTGTTGGTGTAATGGCGATTTTTCACCAACTACCATCCGGTTCCCCCAGTTTCCGAGTTGCAGACGATCCTGGCACGAACAGTTCTTGGCATGATTTCTACTCCCCCAGTGTTCAAAAGGGTCTTTCCCACAGGAGCGTCAGGTGAATGAAATACTCGGAATGGAATCTCCCTCGGAGCAACCTCGATTCGATGTCTGAACCACGGTAAATACAGTATGATGTCCCAAAATCGAGCGCGGCTTCGCACGGCTGAGAACAACCACTTCAAGCCACAAACTGGCAGGCAGTTCTGTCTTAGCGAGTGCAAGAGATCGATGGCTTCGAAACGCCTCGGTCAAGAATGAAAGGAGACAATTATGAAAATCGTAGTGATCGGCGGTACTGGACTCATCGGATCAAAGCTTGTCACCAAGCTTCGTGAGCACGGACACGAAGCGGTAGCGGCATCACCCAATTCGGGAGTCAACACTCTCACGGGCGAGGGACTGGCCGAAGTGCTAAAAAGTGCCTCGGTAGTCGTTGACGTATCAAACTCTCCCTCCTGGGAGAACGCAGCAGTGCTGAAGTTCTTCGAAACATCAACTCGTAACCTCCTCACCTATGAAGCGGCCGCAGGGGTAGGACATCACGTTGCGTTATCGGTTGTGGGAACCGACCGGCTGTCCGAAAGCGGTTACTTCCGCGCTAAGATCGCTCAGGAGAGACTGATCAAAGAATCTTCAATCCCCTACTCCATCGTGCACGCGACGCAGTTCTTCGAGTTCCTCAAGGGCCTTGCCGACATTTCCGTCGACGGCGACAAGGTGCATTTGCCATCTGTGCTCTTCCAGCCGATGGCTGCCGACGATGTCGCGAGTGCCGTGAGAAGAATTGCAGTAGGCCCGCCGGTAAACGGCATCGTCGAAATTGGAGGCCCGGAACAGTTTCGCCTGGATGAACTCGTCCGGCGGCACTTGGCCCTGCTCAAAGATCCCCGCGAAGTCATCGCTGATCCAAACGCGCGTTACTCTGGAGCGAAAATCAGCGAGAGAACACTGCTTCCGGGCAATAACGCACGACTCGGCGAGACCCGTTTTGAAACCTGGCTGACTCAGCCCGCAGCACAAATTCCGAGTGCGCATCCTCAGTCCACAGGCGTCGCAGTGGTGACCAAGGAGGAAGAGAGTCATAAAAAAGCTAGCTGATATCGCCACCGCGTACGCCACTGGGTGAGCGGGGTATGGGAAAGTACACCGGCCCGTCGCCTTTCCCCGACACACGACGAGATTTGCACAATTCGCCTTCAGTTTATACGAGTCACGTCGCTGGCAGGACGGACAGACACCACATCGAAGATTGGCTGCGTGCCGAACAGGAACTCGTGCGGCACTACGGGTAACTGCGAAGCACCGACCAATACACACGACGCATTGAAATGGCGTCTGTCAAGCGAAAGGTTAATTTATGACGTTCACAAAACTAATTTTGGCGCTCGCATGTCTCATGTCCGGCACGCTGGTAGCACAGGAGGCTAAGGTAACGCAGCTCCTGTCGAAAGACCTGACAAACCTTCCTGGCAAAGAAGGTCTGATGATCACCGTGGAGTATCCGCCGGGCAGTTCGGACCCCATACATCGCCACAATGCACATGGGTTTATTTATGTACTGGAAGGCTCGATCGTGATGCAGGTGAGAGGCGGAAAGGAAACGACTCTGACACCTGGTCAGACCTTCTACGAAGGCCCGGATGATGTCCACGTCGTTGGGCGGAACGCCAGCCAAACCAAACCGGCGAAATTCGTCGTGTTCTTCGTGAAGGACAAAGGCGCTCCTCTGCTGGTGCCCGCCAACTAAACCGCCACTGGAATGCGACGGCTTTAGGCCTTCAGGCGGTGAGGCAACGAGCCGACCGTGATTCTCCGACAGTTGCATGCTCCGTTCCTGATCGTTCGTCTCACGTCTCATTGTCCTCCGAATGACGGGCAAACCGGAAGTAATTGTTGTAAACAGATGGGATGAGAAGGCGATTACACCAATAACTTCACGCTCCGTAATAACCCACGAGCGTTTCGAACTGGCGCTGCACATATTTCATCGCGCGTCAATCAGTTCCTGACATGTGATGCAATACCGAACCCAGGGAATCGCTTCTAGGCGCTTGGCATTAATCTCCTGCCCACAGTTGAGACAATTGCCGAATGTGCCCTCGCTGATCCGTTTCAATGCGGCATCCACCAAAGCCAGCATTGCTCGGTCGCGA
>DATHJP010000279.1:0-3062 GCA_035489695.1 Terriglobales bacterium | reverse complement strand
AACCAGCAATCTACTTCAGTCGAACCGATGTACCACACGCCCGTTTACCGGGTGAAGGTGCTGTCCCGCACCACCAAGGCGGTGAATTACCGCCATCATAGCGGAGGAACCAGCCTGGACTTCCGCGGAACAGATCTGATGCCGGAGGCTAGCGGCCACGCCAAGGTGGAGAGCAGGACAGGCCGAATTGAAATCAACGCCGATTTTGAGCATCTACGACCATCCCGAAACCTGGCCCCTGAATATCTGACGTATGTGTTGTGGGCCATCACCCCGGAGGGTCGTCCGGTCAGCTTGGGCGAAATCGTCCCCGAAGATGGGAAGTCGTCGGTGAGGGTGAGCACAGATTTACAAGCCTTCGGCCTTATCGTCACTGCCGAGCCGTATTTCTCTGTAACCAGGCCGAGCGATATGGTGGTTCTGGAAAATGTAGTAAAGCAGAACACAAAAGGTTGGGAGCAACCTATCGACGCCAAGTTTGACGTGCTTGAGCGCGGTCAATATACGGTTGATATCACCGCGGCAAAGCTTCCCTCCACCACAGCGGATCCCAAGACTCCAAATGATTTGCTGCAAGCGCGCAACGCCGTCGCCATCGCCCAGGCTGAAGGGGCAGATCACTACGCAGCTGACACGATGCGCAAGGCGGAAGATTTCCTCGCCCGGGCTGAGGATTATCTGCGTCGCAAGCAGGGTAGCAAAGCGATCTCCACCGTGGCTAGGGGAGCAGCACAGTCGGCGGAAGATGCCCGCGTACTGACGCTCGAGCGCCGTCAGCAGGAACAAGAGGACGCGGAGCGCACCGCCATGCGGGAGCGGGCGGAGCAGGCACAGCAGCAGGAAGCCGAGGCCAAAGCCCAAGCCGATCAGGAGTCGCGTCAACGCGAGCAGGCGGAGCGGGATCGCCAGACCGCGGAACAGGCAAAAGCAGATGCGGACCGTGCGCGCCAGGAGGCGGAGACCGCGAAGGCTGACGCCCTTGCCCAGCAGCAGGTCGCGCAATCGCAGGCGCAGCAGGCCCAACTGGCAGCACAGCAAGCAGATCAGGCGCGCGCCCAGGCAGAGCAGGCCCGGCTTCAGGCGGAGCAGGAAAAAGAGCAGACTCGGGCTCGCCTGCTCCAGCAACTGAATCAGGTCTTGCAGACGCGGGAATCGGCGCGAGGGCTGATCGTAGATATGCCCGACGTGCTATTCGATACCGCCAAGTACACCCTCAAGCCGGGAGCGCGTGAAAGGCTGGCGAAAGTAGCTGGAATTCTCATGGCGTATCCCGACCTGCACGTGCAGGTGGAAGGTCACACAGACAACGTGGGCGGCGTTGAATATAACCAACAACTCTCCGAAAAACGTGCCGCTGCCGTACGTGAGTTCCTGGTCCAGCAGGGCGTAAAGTCCACCGACATTCAATCGCGCGGCTTTGGAATGGATCAGCCGGTAGCTACCAATGCAACCGCCACAGGACGCCAACTCAATCGTCGTGTGGATTTGGTGGTAACCGGGCAAGCTATTGGAACCACCGCGGGCATAGCGAATCCTTCGCAGCCGGCGAACAGCGGTCCCAATTCTCCCGCCGGTACGGTAAATCAGACGCAGCCTGCAAATGTGGCGCCGATGACTAACAATCCGCAGGCGAATCCGGCGACACCGCCGCCGAACAATCAGCCTCAGCCTCCGCAATGAAAATGAGAAGGGTGGCCTTCGGGCCACCTCTTTCTGCCGGGGAGGGCTGATTCCACTTCCTGAAGCCTGGGCTGCTAGAATCACATCTATAGAAGCACATGCTGCTCAAAAGCCTGCGCCCACTACTTCCCTACCTGAAGAAATATCGACGCAGCTACGTCATTGGGACAATCTGCGTCTTCTGCAATAACGGCATCTGGATTCTCTTTCCCCAAGTAATCCGGCGCGCAGTGGACGACATGCATATGGGCGTGACCCGCCATAAGCTGGCCACCTATGCGTTGCTTTTACTCGCCGTAGCCGCTACCAAGAGTATCTTCCAATTTCTCACTCGGTGGGTGGTTATCGGAGTCTCGCGGGAAATTGAATTTGACCTGCGCAATGATTTGTTTCGCCATCTCGAAGGCCTTTCTTATTCTTTTTATCAGCGAACACGCACCGGCGACATCATGGCCCGCGCCACGAACGACCTGAATGCAGTGCGCATGCTGCTCGGTCCGGCGATTATGTATTCGGCGAACACCGTCGTGTTCACCGCGGGAGCGCTGGCGTTCATGCTGTCCATCAGTTCGAAGCTGACGCTTTACGCTTTCCTGCCGCTGCCTGTGGTCAGCATCGTGGTGCAGTACTTTGGAAAACGCATTCATGAGCGCTTCGAGCGAATCCAGGCCATGTTTTCCGATATCACTGCGCGCGCGCAGGAGAACTTCTCCGGAGCTCGCGTTATCCGAGCCTACGTGCAGGAAGACGCCGAGATCGCAGGCTTCGAAAGCTCCAACCAGGAATACATCGCGCGCAGCCTGAAACTTGTGCGATTGATGGGAATGCTCTGGCCCACGCTTGAAACCATGCTCGGACTGGCCATCGTGCTAGTGCTTTGGCTGGGAGGACGGGAAGTGCTGTACGGCCACATGAGCGTCGGAGATTTTGTGGCGTTCAATACCTATATGGTGCAGCTTACCTGGCCAATCATTGCACTGGGCTGGGTGATTAACATCTTTCAACGTGGCACGGCATCGATGGCGCGCATCAACGAGATTCTGGTGGAGAAGCCGGAGATTGAGGACAGTGCTGAGGTCAAGGCGGCGGGCGAGGGCGCCCGCCCCACACAAGCCACGGAAATGCGTGGGGAGATCGAGTTTCGCGGGCTTAACTTCGCTTATAACGGGACTCCAGTCCTGCATAACGTGAATTTGCGGATTCCGGCGGGCAGCAGCCTGGCCATCGTGGGACCCACCGGGTCCGGAAAAACTACTCTGGTCAGTCTGATTCCGCGGATCTACGACGCTTCGCCGGGGACGGTTCTGATCGACGGTAAACCGGTTCGCGAATATCCATTGGCCTCTCTGCGGCGCAACATCGGTTTCGTGCCGCAGGAGACT
>DATHJP010000278.1:0-2499 GCA_035489695.1 Terriglobales bacterium | reverse complement strand
CCTCCAATATTCCGCTGCCTCAACAAAGAATTTCACTGCCTCCGCATCATTCTGCTGGAGGAGAAGGATTGTGCCGAGATTCATCGCCGCGGCAGAATGCGGTTTGGTCGCTCCGTTTGCTTTAGTCAGAACGTGAACATGGCGGAAGGCTTCTTCTGCCCGGCCGATCCGACCGAGTCTTAGACTTGCCGTTCCAATTTCATTCCACAAATCCGAGGTCAATAGCGCGTTACGGCCGTTGACACGTGGCAAGGCGGTTTCAGCGAGAAGGATTGCATCTTCAAAACGTCCGGCCTTCTTTTTGACGCCGGCCAGGCGGTAAAGAGCAAACGCTTCGTTCAATGGATTCTTGATCGCGCCATAAGCTTCGAGCGCTTTGTTAAACCAACCCTCCGCACTGGCGAGGTCTCCCTGCAACTCTGCCAAAGTGCCGAAACTAAGAAAGTTCGCGGCTTGGTTGTCGCGACGGTCAAGCCGTTCGTCCACCCGCAGGACGGCCTGCTGAATACGCTCGGCCTCGTCAAACCGGCCAAGCGCGGCGAACACTTCTCCGCGGTTTCCCGCGGCGGCGGCGACGGCCTCGTCGTTCCCCAATCGCCTAAAGAGTTCCTCGACTTCCGTCAGCAATTTCAAGGCGGTCGGATAGTCGCCCTTGAGTTTTGCAATCTGGCCAAGGAGGCTCAACGCGATCCCTCGGAAGCGCTCGTCGCCCGCCTTCGTAGCCCATTGAGTCGCCTCCTCAGCGAGGGCTTGGGCTTCGTCGAGATGAAATTGTCGGATGAGATGTGCTGCCAGACCGCTCAAACCAAAAGCCAACGGAGCTGGTTCCCCGCGTTTCCGGTAACCTGCGAGCGCCGATTGATAAGCATTTTGTGCTTCCTCGATTCGGCCCAGCATCTCGAGGCTGTGCGCAAGATTGCCGCGAATTCGATCGCGCGTGTCATCATCATGCGCCGTTTCCGCGAAATCCACTGCCGCATTGAACCAGTGAAGCGCTTCTTCGTGCCGTCCGAGACCATCGAGCAGGAGGGCGACGGTGTTTGCGGAAAGAGCCTTGAGTAAGACAAAGTCCGAACTCGGTTGCACTCGTGCCTTGGTCTTCTCTTCGAGTGCCTGGAAGACCCGTTCGGCCAGTTGGACGGCTGTTTGAGGTTCGGCGCACGCGAAGACGACAAACGTTAGAGACAGCGCGCTGACGCTCGGTGTCAGGTCTGCCGCCCATTTGGTTGCTGCCATTTCCAAAGCGACCGTGTTTGCCTTGTCATCGACGGCTGGAGCATTGCGCGTGTGCTTATCGATCCACGCGCATGGTTCCCCAGAAAGCGAGTCTGCAAAATCGAGCAACCACTCAGGCAGGCGGCCGTGGACGAGGCTGCCGCGTTCGCCATAGATATTCTTTAGCCGAACCACCGCGGGCTTGGGTTCGGTCTTTTCACGCACAAACCAGGTGAATCCGACGGCACGCTCCGCTTCCTGTTCGAGTGCCAGGTAATTACGCTCTGCCTCGAGATCCAGACCAGAGAATCCCAAAAAGAGCCAATGGTAGGACCGCAACAAATGGCGAACGCAATCCAGCACCGGGGCCGCAAATCCTCGTTTTCGCTGCGCGAGCGTATCGATCAAGGTGGCTGGATCGTCCACCGAGCCGTGCAGTTTCAGCAGGTGGCATGGTCCATCCTTTTTGTCGAACCGGGTGAGGTCGCTGGCCAACGCCCGAAAATCCTCGGGCTGAAAACACCGACGGAGCGAAGTTCCCACCGCGGCAAAGGCGGCTTCGAGAACGCGGTCGAAATTCGTCGTGATCACCGCGCGCACGTATCCGAGCCGGGCCAGCCATGCGATCGCCAGATGCGTGGGATTTGGGCGATCGCTGTCGAGATGCCGGAGAACTTCAAAATACCGGTCATGCAAAAACTCTGCGAGCACTTGCGCCTGATATTCCGGCGGCAGTTTTTCCTGCTCGTGCCGCGCGAGAATCAGATCTGCGGCCTTGGCTGCCAAGGGTTCGCCCACGGCGGCAGCGGCTGACGCCGCCAGCGAGCGGACGACAATCCGGTTCACGTCGCGCCATGAAGGCAAATTGGTCGGCGCAGCCATTGAAATTCCCGCGCCGGCGAAAATCACCAGGCGGGAATCACGCGCGGCCGCCAGGAGTTTCGGAGGCGCAAGGGTGTCATTGGATTGGCGAAAGCGATTGGAATTCTTTTTGCCTGGCATCGATTGATCGTGATTTTAGACCTCAGTGGACGAGGGGCGAGCGATATTGTAGGGACAACGCATTGCTTGCCTCTCGGGCAAAACAAAATCCGTTTTCATCCGCGGAACTTGCCTCGCTGTAACCTTGTGCGAAAGCGGGTCCGCGGTTAATTGGTTTCATGTGCCGAGCCATCAAAACCCTTCATAACTTCAGTCCACCCACTAGAGAGGATGAAATTCGCGCATCGTCGCTTCAGTTTGTTCGGAAGCTTTCCGGATTTACAAAGCCATCGCGTGCAAACG
>DATHJP010000277.1:0-19106 GCA_035489695.1 Terriglobales bacterium | reverse complement strand
CGTTACGGATACATGTTAAGCCTAGACTGAATGGCAGGTGGCGCAATTGACGTAATCAGGCGATTTCACTCAGAACCGGGTTGCTGGTGAAATGGTGATTTTGCGACAGTTACCAGATATGCCACCACGCTTTTTTGGGCTTGGGTGGGGACCACGCTTCTTCGGGTTTGGTTGGGGACTGGGGATAATAGGTGCCAGCAATGTGATGCTGGTAGACCCCATGCTTAGGTTCTGTTAGACCGGGGGGCATGGGAAATGGTTTTGCCAGACCGAGCAAAAGATTAGATATTAGGAAATCAAGAAGTCGTACTTCGTAATCGGGACCCAGTGCAGAGGCATCGGCGATGTCTTTCGACCAGAGCGCCTCGCTCACCTCAGCACCCTTAGGTTCGCTTTTCAGTGTTAGTCGGTACACTGGCTGGCCTGTCCAGCTTCGATGTAGAAACAGATGCGGTTCCTCGTAGTAGATGAACCATTTGTCTTCCATCGCTTCTGGAATGAGACCCGTCTTTACGCGGACAAACTGTTCCGTGTCGAAAACGGCGCGATAGCAAAGTGGGACACCTTCCTTGAAAGGTTCGCGTTTCCAGGATGTTGCCGACGCAGGCATGCCCATAACAGAAACCAACAATGCCACAGCCGGATAACTGGCGTAAACAGGCGATTACACTCATGACCTGAGATGTCGGTGTAATGGCGATGTTACGCCAACAACTGCATCCTTCCGAGTTGCCGCATCCCGGGAATCTTGTCTTTAAGTTGTCCTGTGCGTGTTCTTGAGGGCATCGGGACGCGTGCTTTTGACATTGCTGGCAGGCGAGCATAGAGTTGCGCGGATCGCCATATCTCACCACAGGAGCAGAACATGCGAATCCCAATATTGGGTTTGGTTGTGAGCTGTCTTTACGTAGCTTCGTCGCTGGCCCAAACCAGTTCCAGTGCAGGATCGAACACGCAAGCAATCAATGCGCAGAATGCCAACAATGTGTGCCGCATTTACTTCTCCAAGCCAAAGCCTGGGGCGGATCAACAATACGAAGCCGGGCGAAAAAAACATATGCAGTTCCATCGCGCGCAGAAAGATACCTGGACATGGAACACTTTTGCGGTTGAAACGGGAGACAACGCCGGTATGTATGTGACTTCTTCTTGCGGACACTCCTGGAAAGACTTTGATGAATGGGAGACGCGCATGGGCAAGGCCGACACTGCCGATGGCGCCATTAATCTGACCCCTTACGTCCAGAGTGGCCGCAATAGTTTCTATGTATATCGAGCGGACATGAGCCTCGCACCGGCGAACCAACCTCCCGCACCACTGACGGCGGTCACGGTTTTTGTTCTTCGTCCCGGAGCAGGTCCTGACTTTGTGGCGGCAATAAAGAAGTCAAATGATGCCTTGAGCAAGCAAGCCGACTGGCCCAAAACCAGTGGGTGGCTGCAGCTGATCAACGGAGGAGAAGGTCCTACATTTGTTCTGCTGAGTGCCCGCAAGAATTGGGCGGATTTTGCGCCACTGCCAAAGAGTCTGACCGACGTGCTCACCGAAACCTATGGGAAGGAATCCGCAGATCAGATCCAGAAGACCGTTCGCGACGCTACGGAACATCAGTACACGGAGGCAGCCTCGTATCGCGCGGATCTTAGTTATGTGCCAGGAAAATGATTTAGCAGGAGGGCGCGGTGAAGCGAGAACGGGTATTGAAGATTTTATTGGTGCTGGTGGGATTGCTGTTTTCGGCTGCCATTTACCCGCTGACCATGTCTTTATGGAAACTCGACAAGGCGGACTACGGCGATGACATGATGCTCAGCCTTTATTTCGCGCTGGGCATCTTCCTGCTGATGGCAGTGCGTAATCCATCGGCAAATCGCAGCCTGATCGCCTTCGCAGCATGGTCGAGCTTCGCTCACGGTGCGGTTATGGCCGTAATGGCAGTCCACACTCCAAGCGAACGCGCAGGTCTGTTGGGGGCGGTGACTGCACTCATTATCATTGGGGTAGCTCTGATCGCGCTGGCTCCGGCAAAGCAATCAGGCGAACGGGCATCTGCGGCCGGTGCGTAGGCTCGCACTCGGGGAAAAGGCCGACACCCACATCTCGTCCTACAACCAGTCTGGTCAGACCAGGTTTATGGAACGCCGCCATTTGGCATGTAACCAGACCAGAATACCTAACGCACAGATACCAAGTGGACCTGGAGGCAGCACGGTGAGCTGCCAAAGGCTCGCTAGATCTTGAGTACCCACGCGAACGGTCCAAATCAAGCCTCCTGCGGAAATGAGGCTGCCAAGTCGCTCCTCTGTCTGAATCCTTAACATACAGATTCAAGATAACGGCTTCGAATGGACTGGAAAAATTACCTTGGTAATGACGTCCAGGGAGAGGGACACTTGTGGGGAGAAGAAAGAGTTTCCGCACAAGGCGAAGACCGGCGACTAAGCGGAAGGATAGAAAGCCTGCTGTAATCGCCAAATCAGAGACGGGAGCGCCGCGAGCGTGAAAATCACCAGGGCATGCAGCAGGCCGTCGGAAACATTCTGGCCAGAGGGCGCAAGGGTGAAGAAGTTCATGCTGATATGTCCGAGTCCGCCGGGCACTGTGGTTCGACTCGCGTGAATTTGGGCGGTGGCGCCCATCCATGCGATCAGGACCAAACCGATCGTGGGCCAAACCGCTTTCAGTCTTTGGCGGGCGGCCACGAGTGCGAGAGTCCAACCGACGAGAATCGGCGCGCTGTAATAATAAAATTTGCCGGCCTGAAAGTAGATATTCGCCAAGCCATAGATTGGGCCGGTTGGAACACCGCCGAAAGGTGTATCGGCTCCCGGCAGAAAGATCTTCCAGCCACACCACAAGTAGAGGCAGGCAACGAAGTAGGCCCCCGCCAAAAATAAGAGCGGAGCGAGACCAAACATCGCCCACGGCGCGCGGCCGCACCAGGATTGGAAGTGGCGCTGCTCTGTCATCGCCTTGGCGAGATCATCCATTCCGCCGAGACGGATGAGCGCTGCGGATTCTGCATCTGCCCGGCTGCGGCCCGCACGTTCTTCTTCCGCTCTCAGGTCGGCCAGATGATCGGCAAGTTCGTTCAGATACCGCCGCACATGCCGTGGCGCTACACCAGCCCGCAGCAAGCGTTCGCGAAGTTCATTGAATGGTTGCGCCATGTTGCCCTCCTGTCAGCATTCTTTGGATTGCGTCCGCCAGGTTGGTCCAAGACTCCGAGAGCTCAGCTAATCGACGCGATCCTCTCGGTGTGATCGAATAATAGATACGGCTACGGCTGTTGACGGTCTTGCGCCGCGATTTTAGTGCCCCATCGCTTTCCAACCCGTGCAGCACGGGATAGACAACGCCTTCGCCGACTGCGATGACCGCGTCGGTGCGGTTACGGATGGCTTGAACGATCTCATAGCCGTACATTTCCTGTTGCTGAACGAGTCTGAGTATGAGGAGCTCCGGCACTCCATTCATAAAATTCGGATTGGTTGCTCGAGCTGCCATCGCAGGCCATTATACCTTGAGGTTCGATGTATTGAAATAATAAAAGTTGGGCGTGTAGGCAATCCCGAGCCGTTATGAGATAGCGTAGATGGCTTCTAGTTTGCAACGGCGTTGTCCCGATCTAGTGGGATGTCATCTAAGTAGGACAGCCAGGATCCGCACATGAGCCTTCAAGCCTTTTCGCGAGCAATCGGTAAGGCGGTCCGCGATGTAGATAGGAAGCATCTGCTCGCGTTCTCGGGCAGTCTTGCCTACTACTACTTCCTGGCGTTGTTGCCGTTGCTAATTCTTCTGGCGAGCGCGCTGGCCTACGTTCCCATCCCCCATCTGTTCGATCAGGTGTTGCTCTGGATGTCCTACTTCATTCCACCCGATTCCATGGCGCTGGTCAGCAAAGTGTTTTCTGATCTGATGGCTACCCGGAATTCCGGTTTTCTTTCGTTCGGAATCATCGGCACCATCTGGACGGCTTCGGGAGCATCCGCCGCCATGATTGAGGCGCTGAACGTTGCGTACGGAGTCAACGAAGGACGGCCGTTCTGGTTCACGCGCCTGCTGGCGGTTGGCCTGACATTTCTGCTGGGGATATTGGTAGCCATCGTTTTGGCGGCGATGATCATGGGGCCCGTCCTGGGTGCGAAACTCGCCCATCGCATGGGAATCCACCCGCTCTTCACCCAGTCGTGGTTCTACTTTCGATGGGTTCTCGCCATTTCTTTTTCTACGATTGCCATTGAAATGGTTTACTACCTGGCTCCGAACGTCGAACAGAGGAAGTTCCTGCGCACCGTGCCTGGCTCATTCGTGGCAGTAGCGGCGTGGATCGGTGCATCGTATGCTTTCGGATTTTATGTCGAGCACGTGGGGATGTTGAGCAAGAGTTACGGAACACTGGGTGCGGTGGCAGGTTTGTTGCTCTGGTTTTATTTGAGCAGTGCCGCAATTCTAATTGGAGCGGAAGTCAATGCCGAACTGCTCAAGGCGGCACGTGAGCAATTGCCCGTCAAAGAAGCTCCGACTGCTTCGAATGCGGCGAAGGCCCCGGTTGACGTGGCAGGACAAGGCAATCGAATCAGTGGATAAGTGCTGGTTAGGTGTTCAGGTTGAAGCGAAATCGGGTTTATTTTTTGGTAACTAAATAACTCTCCCAGAACAGATAGGCGAATCCCAGGATGGAGATCGCCAGTAGCAAGATCGATCCCGTGAACCACCATTCCACTTTCGGCTTCTCGGCCATGATGAATGCTACCTGCTCCCCATGGCGTCGAACTAGGTCACGGTCGTAACGGGGAAATTGTCCGGCATCGAACGGTATTCGAGCCGAAATGAACCCAGCCGCGAAGCGGCGCAAGAATGCAGCCCACGGCGCCAGCCGTGGGTGAGCGTGCGAACCGACTAGCCCCGAAGGGGCGACAGAAACTAGCCCCAAAGATATTTCACATCGTAAGCCACATTGTTTTTCTTGAGGAACGACAAAAGCTCGTCCTGAAACGAATGCTTTTTGTGATGCTCTTCTTGACTGGCAATATATTTGGTTACGGCCGCGACGTTCGATTCGCTGACGCTGAACACGCCGTATCCGGTTTGCCAGGCGAAATCTGACCTCCATTTCGTGCGAACCCATCCCGAGGAATTCGCCTTGATCACACGAGCGATTTCCGCGGCGGATTGAGCCGGGCGGATACGAACCAGCAAGTGAACGTGATCGGACGTTCCATTGATGATCAGTGCGGTTCCCCGTGTTTCGCGGATGATGCCTCCGAGATAGGCGAACAGATCGTTGCGGAACTCAGGCTTGATGAGTGGACGGCGGCCTTGGGTGCTGAAAATCATATGCAGCAGGATGTTGGCAGATGTATGAGGCAGAGTCTTTCGCCCCGTTGGGGCTCTCCTTCCTGGTCGCAGACCCACGGCTTGCGCCGTGGGCTGCATTCTTGCGCCGCTTCGCGGCTTCGCTAAATCCTGGCTTATATATTGAGTGCAAAGAACGTCTAGCGCAGTGACAGCCGTCACATTTCCGAAGTCAAACCCTGCCGGAATGGGCAATGTGGGAGCGGAGAGCGGCTTGCTGAGACATGTCGACTCACGTTATTGTGGGAAACGCTGGAAGCGCGCATTTTGCGGCAGTACACTCCGGGGCCTGTAGCTCAACGGTTAGAGCAGCACACTCATAATGTGTTGGTTCTAGGTTCGAATCCTAGCAGGCCCACCAGCACTTTCTGTTACTCTCACCAACCAGCAACTCGTAATTCTTTCCGCTACTTAGGCAAAATCGTTCTACCCGAAGCCTCCCGCCAACTTAAGGACAATACCGGATTCCACCTGCTGCTTTGCGAATCTAGACTCACCATGAATCAAAGATCATCTCTCCGGAGGATTTAGACATCATGAAAGCAAGAGCAGCAATGTTATCCGCATTGCTGTTGGGAGCGAGCTGGGTTGCGGCTCAGAGTACTTCTCCTAGCAGCACACCTCAGACAAGTCCCTCAACCAGCCAAGCTGCTCAAAGCAGCCAGAGTTCCGCCTCAACCGAGAAGAGCCCGGTGGCCAGTCAGAACGTGTCCAATCAGAGCACGATGCGAGGATGTTTAGGCGGTTCTTCTGCCAGCGGCGACTACACGCTCACGGATCAGCAGACTGGCATGGTTTACCATCTGGCCGGTAATACCGCTGACCTTCGCATGCATATTGGAGAGCAAGTTGAGGTCATGGGTCAGTCCGTCAGTAAGAGCAGTTCTGCGGATTCCGGATCTCCCTCCAGCGCGTCAGGATCGTCGAAGTCGGAATCGGCGAATGCAGGTTCTGCGAGCGCCAGCGCGAGTCCCAGCACAGGGACAATCAGCAGCTCTCAGACCGGAAACGCGGGCAGCATGGCGACCGGCAATACTGGCTACGGTTCTAGCGGCGCTTCGAACGCTTTCAAGGTAAGCAGCGTGACCAAAGTAGCCGATCATTGTGGCACCTCGAAGACCGGGCCAACCGCTTCCATGCAGGGTTCGACGGAAATTGCGCAAACCGCAACTCCTTCTACTTCTGGGCAAACTTCATCGGGGCAGGCGGGAACTGCAGGTTCCAGCAGCACCCCTTCGAGCACAACTGCGGGACAAAAGCCTGGCACGACTTCAACTCCAAGTTCAAATCCCGGCACGGTAACAACCGCTCCCAACAGCACATCGCCAAGTACGCAGTCGCCGGGTAGCACTGCGACCCCGACTCCGCAAACTGCTTCTCCGGTCCCGCAGACGGCTTCACCGATGCCGTCCACTGCTTCTCCAACTCCGAATGCAACTACAACTACGACTCCGGGCGCGACGCCAGGGACGACTGTCAACCCATGCGTGACGCCGGGCACCAGCGGTACGGCTTCCAATTCGACCACGGTAACTCCGGGATCTCAGCCTCCGGCGAGCTCCAGTACTCCAGGAACTACCACGGCTCAGCCGGGGACCACAAATCCGGGAACTACGCCGTCGGCGACTGCGAACCCCTGTCCGAATACGACGCCGATTACGAATCCACAGACTCCGAAATGAATTTATGAATATTAAAGAAATGGGAAGGCCCACGTCGGTGGGCCTTTTTTGTTGGGCGTGATGAGGGAGGATGACCGAACGAACAAAGCCGCGAAGCGGCGCAAGAATGCAGCCCACGGCGTAAGCCGTGGGTCTGCGACGACGAAGCGAGAGCCCCAACGGGGCGAAAGACTCTGCCTCATACATCGGTCAACGTCTTTTAGGACCAGTTTCTGTCGCCCCTTCGGGGCTACGGGTTGTTGCATTGCCACCCACGGCTTACGCCGTGGGCTGCATTCTTGCGCCGCTTCGCGGCTGTTTCGGGGGCCGCGCCTCGGAGTGATGGCTCATGAGATAATTTAAGTTCACCAGGTGTGAGGAACGTGATGGCAGAGCATAAGGTCTTCTGTGTCAAGCTGAAGAAGGAGCTTCCCGGGCTCGATGAACCTCCCTTCGACACCGAACTGGGAAAGAAAGTCTACGAGAATGTTTCGCGCGACGCCTGGCACTCGTGGATGGAGTTTTGCAAGATGCTGCTCAACGAATACCGCCTGAATCCAGCACGCAAGGAAGATCAGGAAGTGATCGTTAAGCAAATGGAACAATATTTTTTTGGCGAAGGTTCGGCTTTACCTGCCCAGTACGTGCCGCCCGCCCAAAAGTAAGCAGCACATCTACAACATTAGAAGTGCAGCACAATCCCTGTGGACAAGCGAACGTTGTTCTGAGTGCCGCTAAAGAAACGGGTATGCAACAGGTCCGCCTGAAAACGCCAGTTCACCAGGGGAACAAGATGATAATCCAGACCGCCACCGTAGGCGCTGGCAAAGGATGTGTCCGAGTCGGAAAATCCTGAGAAGCTTCCCGTGATATGTGACGCGCCAAATAATGCGTGAGCAAAGGGCGTGATCTTTCCCACGGAAACGGAAACCCGCGGGCCGAATATAAAACTATACATCTTGGCATCCACCGCCTGGGAACAAGGACTACCACTTGGAGGGCACGGAATCGGAAATTGCGCCGACCCGTAGTGGCCACTGAGGTCAGCAACGATCCCGATCCAGGGAAGAAACTTACCTTCCAATGAACCATTCCACCCATTCAGATTGTTGTGCGTACCAGAAGGCAGGTCAGTCCTCAGATAGGAATATCCAAAGAAAACATTCCCTTTGGGAATTTGGGCGGTGGCAAGAGTTGTAAAGGTAAAGATGGCGAGTGCGATCAGAGTGATTCTGGGCACAGCAATGTCCTCCTGCCTGCAAACTTGCGGATTCCAAATCGAATATTGGTTGGATGCCTGACGAACAAGGTTGGAACGAAAATCTTTGCTAGGGAGACTCAAATAATTATACAAATTTTTACACTCTCGAAACCTATCCACACTCGTCCAACTAGTAAGATAAAGGTGAATCTTATGAGTGAAATATCAGCCTGCAATTTATGCCAGCAAGCACCACCCTTTTGGGCACAGGATGATAAGGAGCCGATGCTGAAGTTGAGTGTGGAAATCCGTGTAAGCGACGATGTGACCGTGGTCTATTGCCGGGGACGCATTGTTTACGACGAAGCCGCTACGTTGTCTGAGAAGCTGGCAGAACTTTTACCGCACAGCCGCCAGCTAGTCCTCGAACTCAGCGGTGTGAAAATAATGGACGGCGCAGGCCTGGGAGAATTGGTGGTCTTATTGATGTGGGCCCAAGCCAATCAAGGCACGATCATGCTCGCTGCACCCAACCGGCAGGTTCACGAATTGTTGAAACTCACACGGCTGGCTTCGGTTTTTGAAATTCATCCCCGGGCGGAGGATGCGATCCTGGCGTTTCGCGGACAACTGGCTTGAGATCCGAGCGTACGAAGCGGGTGGGTCTTAACATCAGTTCTCAGATCTGAGTTCTCGGTTCTCAGTTTCGATTAATGTTCTCGCTGGAAACGATAGCGCCCTTTGCGCTCCAGCGCGATCGTTTCGGCAACTTTCAGAAAGGCCCGCGCCGCATGCGAGAGGCTGGCTGACTTGCGATAGACCAGCCGAAGTTTGCGGTGCAAGCGTAACTCGCGCACCGCAATGCGCACCAGCTCTCCGCGGGCCAGTTCGTTTTCCACGCTAATCTCCGGCAGCAGGGCCACTCCATTTCCCATGGCTACGAAGCGCTTGATGGCTTGCAGCGTGGGTAGTTCGATGTCCATGTGCAGCGGCGTCTTATGACGTTTGAATGCCTGAATTACTTTTTCACGGTAGGGCGAGGAGACGATGTGGGCGACGAATGATTCCGCGCCGAGCTGCCGGATGCTGACCTGTTGTGCTCTGGCCAGGGGATGGCTCGGTGGGACCACAAAGATCAATTCATCCAGATATACAACGGTCGAACATAACTGCGGTTCCGGCGGATCGTAAGTCAAGACTCCAAGCTCGGAGTTATGTCGCAGCACGTCGTCGGGAATGTGGCTGCCCAGCGCACGCTGTACCACGATCTTGATCATGGGATGAAGCCGCCGAAATTCGCCTAGCACGGGAAGCAGGTAAAGAGCGGTAAACTCGTTGGCCGCAACGGCAAGTTTGCCTTTGTGCAACTCGCGCAGTTCGACTAGCGCTTCCTGAGCATCGCTTCGGAGATTCAGCAATCGCTCAGCGTATTCCTGGAGCACGCGGCCGGCGTCGGTCAGCAGGCCATCGCGCGAGGAACGGTCCAGCAAAGGTTCTCCAAGTTCCTCTTCCAGCTTGTGGATAGTCTGGCTGACGGCCGACTGGGTGCGAAATAGTTTCTCCGCCGCGCGTGAGAAGCGTCCCTCGCGGGCGACGGCCAGGAAGACCTCGAGTTGCGCCAAGTCCATGGCCAATCCTTTAGTTCAACTTAAGCAGGCATTAGCTTTGCTTATCATGTTAAGTATTACTAATGATAATCACAGGATTATAAGCTTTGCTTTACTTCGATGTCTACGTAGCATAGAGGTTACCTCTCAGGGAGGACTCTCAGCATGGAATCAGCACGCATTACGATCTTCGACACCACTTTGCGGGATGGCGAGCAGTCGCCCGGTTGCAGCATGAATGTGCCGGAAAAGCTGCGCATGGCGCATCAACTCGACCGTCTTGGCGTCGATGTGATTGAGGCTGGATTTCCCATCGCCTCGGAGGGTGATTTCGCCGCGGTGCAGGCCATTGCTGCGGTAGTTCGACGTCCTATCATCGCCGGCCTGGCTCGCGCTTGCCGTCCGGATATCGAACGCGCCTGGCAAGCTTTGAAGGATGCGGCACGTCCGCGAATCCATGTGTTCCTGGCTACGTCTGATATCCATTTGAAATACAAACTCAGGATTTCGCGCCAGCAATGCCTGGAGCAGGCGCGCGATGCAGTGCGTCTGGCAAAGTCATTGTGCCAGGATGTGGAATTCTCGCCGGAAGACGCGACGCGCACTGACCTCCAATTTCTATGTCAGATTGTGGAGGCTGTTGTCGAAGCTGGTGCCACCACGGTGAACATTCCGGACACGGTTGGGTTCAGCATGCCGGCGGAATTCGGCGAGTTGATCCAAACCATTCGCCAGCGCGTGCCCGGAATTGAAAAAGTAACAATCTCAGCGCACTGCCATAACGATTTGGGATTGGCCGTGGCTAACTCTCTGGCTGCTGTGGCTGCGGGCGCGCGTCAGGTGGAATGCACTATCAATGGTATCGGCGAGCGTGCTGGGAATGCTGCGCTGGAAGAAATCGTGATGGCGGCACGGGTTCGTCCCGATCGCTACGGATATAAGACGGCGGTCGTGAGTGAACAGCTTTTCCCGACCAGCCAAATGCTGAGCGAGATCACCGGGGTTCCGGTACAGCCCAACAAGGCCATCATCGGACGCAACGCATTTGCTCACGAAGCTGGTATTCATCAGGATGGAATGCTCAAGAATCCGCTGACTTATGAAATCATGACCCCGCGATCTGTGGGAGTGCCGGATTCCACGCTGGTTCTGGGCAAACATTCGGGACGACATGCGCTGAATCTTCGCTGCGAACAGCTCGGCTATCAGTTTGAGCGCCGCGAGTTGGACGAAATTTATCGTAAGTTCGTGGTGCTAGCGGACAAAATCAAGCACGTGGAAGATCATCACTTGATGGGATTGATCCGCGAAACCCACGCTACCCGCCGGATTCCGCCGACGCATGTGGCGGATGTGCCACTGGCGATTGCGGCCGCCGCCGGTGGCGGACGCGATTATCCGCAGAAACCGCTTTCCTTTCCCTTGCCCGCGGAATTCAGCCCTTCGGGGCTGCCGATGAATCCGATGGCGGAACATCATTCTGAGCAGGAAGATTATTTGTGGGGTGTGTAGGCGGTTATTGTAAAACAGAACCCCAGGGGCTAAAGCCCGCGGCGGCGTAGTCTTTATGGCACGACTGAAGTCGTGCCCTTCCCAAACTATTCATGTTGCTTAAACTTACAATTCTTCCCGGCGACGGCATCGGTCCAGAAGTGACTCACGAGGCGGTTCGGGTTCTGGAAAATGTCGCCCGCGAGTTCAATCATCAACTCAGCCTGGATCGGAAGGAAATCGGCGGTGCGGCGCTTCTACGCAGCAACCATCCGCTGCCTGACGATACGATTAACAGTTGCCTGGCGTCCGGCGCTGTATTGTTAGGAGCGGTCGGCGGACCTTCCTTCGATAAATTTCCTAAACATCTTCGTCCGGAGAGTGGACTGCTCCGGCTGCGGCGAGAACTCGGAGCGTTTGTCAACCTGCGGCCTGCAGTTTGCTTTCCCGCGCTGGAAGATTGTTCGCCACTTCGGCCCGAAGTAGTTCGAGGCACGGATGTTCTGATCGTGCGTGAACTCCTTGGCGGCATTTACTTCGGAGAGCCTCGATCAACCCAAGGGGCTGGGGGCAGCCGTGAAGCCCTCGACACCATGCGCTACACGGAAGCGGAGATCGAACGCATTGCGCGAATGGCTTTCGAGTTGGCGCAAACTCACCGGCGCAAGATCACGTCCGTGGACAAGGCCAATGTGCTCGATTGTTCCCGGCTGTGGCGCGACGTGGTCACGAGCGTGGCGCAGGATTATGCGGACGTCAAGTTGTCGCACATGTATGTTGATTCCGCCGCCATGCTGCTGGTGTCGCGTCCTACCGATTTCGATGTATTGCTAACCGAAAATATGTTCGGCGACATTCTCTCTGATCAAGCAGGCGGAATCGTGGGCTCATTGGGACTGCTGGCTTCCGCGAGTATTGGCGGAACCGTAGGTCTTTACGAACCGGTCCATGGTTCGGCGCCGGATATTGCGGGGCGGGGCATTGCCAATCCTTTGGGCGCCATTCTTTCTGCCGCCATGTTGCTGCGATACTCCTTCAAACTTGAGAGCGAGGCGGCTTCGATCGAAGCTGCGGTATCGAGCGTATTGTGCGCTGGATATCGAACGCGCGACTTGGCCAAGCCCAGCCAGACTGCGCTTACAACGGCGGAGATGGGGGCGAAAGTTGCGGAAGCAGTTGTCCCGCAGAGTAAACCGCAGATGGCAATTCAATAAGTGCCGTTCCTTCGGCACCAGATTTCCACAACCTGCTCCAAAAAACCCATCCGGAATTCGCCGGCAGTAGTAGAATTTATTTATCCGGCAACATTCCCCCGCCTAGGGAACGGCGAGAATGCTTTCGAAGTGCGCCAATCCGGGCTGCTCGGCTTCTTTTCTTTACCTGCATCAGGGCAAACTGTTTCGTCTCGAAACCAACGGCAACGGCGACAATACGCGCGTTGATGTTGCGGACCCGCAGGGCAAGAATTCCTCCCGGCGTCTTGAATATTTCTGGTTGTGTGATGAGTGTGCGTCGGTCATGACCGTGAGTTTCAAGAAGGGAGTCGGAGTTACGACCCGACCACTTTTTATGGCCCAGAAAGCGGGTTGAAGAATCTCCGAGGTTGGCGTTCGCCCCAGGGCACGCTTTTTAGCATCGTGCTCCACGATTCCCAGCAAACCCAGCCGCGATGCGGCGCAAGAATGCAGCCCACGGCGTCAGCCGTGGGTAATCAAGAAAACGGGAGAAGCCCCAACGGGGCGAAAGAGATCTCCTGCTGCATCGGGGGCAGTTTCTGTCGCCCCTTCGGGGCTTTGTTGTGGTTCACGAATACCCACGGCTTGCGCCGTGGGCTACAATCTTCCGCCGCTTCGCGGCTTCCCTCATCGCGGCTTTTCTCATCGCGGCTTCCCTCATCGCGGATTCCCTCTGGGGTGAGGTGCAGCGTATTTTCCGGTCAAGGCATTCCAGCGAATTTTCAACATCTCAACCACCATGCGGGTGCCATCGCGAAGCGGACTGATGCGTGTGCCAGTGCTGTGCGCCCAGGCCACTGGGACTTCCGCCACTTTGAATCCGTATTTTTTTGCCAGGTAGAGTAATTCCGGATCGAACCCCCAGCGTTCAATTTTCTGTTGCGGGAAAATCGCCTGGGCTGCGCTTCTGGTGAAAGCCTTGAAGCCGCACTGCGTATCCTTGAATTGCAGGCCCAGGATCAGGCGCAGCATCAGGTTGAAAATCCGTCCGAAGAATTGCCGGTATAGCGGCTGTCGTTGGCTCTGCAATTCGCTTCGCATCCAGCGCGAACCGATCGCAATATCGGCGCCCTCCGCCATCGCCGCCAGTAGTTTGGGGGCTTCCTCAATCGGGGAGGAGAGGTCGGCGTCGCTGAACAGCAATACTTCGCCGCGCGCGTTCATCATTCCATTGCGCACGCTGTAACCTTTGCCGCGGTTGCCAGGATTTTCCAACAGCCGCAACGCGGAATTTTTCTGCATGTGGCTCTGAACGATCTCAACCGTATTGTCACGGGACCCATCGTTCACCACAATGACTTCCGCGTCCCATTTCTTTTCGGCGACATAGCGGAGAACCTTGGTCAGTGTGGCATCGAGACGAGCACCCTCGTTGTATGCGGGAATGATGATGCTATAGGTGCGATGTTCCAAAGCAGCTCTCAGTTCTCAGTTTTAGTTGAGATACCGACTGATAGCTTAAGCTACTTGCCGCTTTTTCAGCATAGAGAAGAATTCGCCGACTAGTTCCTCATCCCACAATCCGGCACGCGCCTCTCGGCGCATGGTGACGGCAGACTGATCATGGTTCAACGCGGGCTTGTAGGGGCGGGCGGTACGCAAGGCATCATAGACATCCACCACTTGCAGAACTCGAGGCAGTAGGGGAATCTCACGTTTGGATAGTCCATCGGGATAGCCACTGCCGTCGGAATGCTCGTGATGTTGTCGGATGATCGGCAGGACGAGACGCAGTGACTTCAACGGACGGCAAATATTTTCACCGGTGATGGGATGCTGCTTCATCACTTCCCATTCTTCGGGGGTGAGGTTCGAGCCCTTTTTCAGGATCTCGTCGGGTACCGCGATTTTTCCCAGATCGTGCAGATATCCGCCGCGTCGCAGGGCCACGATTGCTTCCTCGTCCAAACCGAGGTGACGTCCCAGATTGCTGGCCTTCTGGGCCAGGCGCTCGCAGTGACCTTCAGTATAAGGATCACGACTCTCGACGCTCAGCCCCAGAGTACACAGCACCGACTCCGCGCTTTCCAGTTCGTCAGTAAACTCTTTGAGCTTCAGCAGCGACTTGACGCGGGCAAACAATTCTTCCGCGAAAATCGGCTTGTTCAGAAAGTCGTCGGCACCGGCTTCGATTCCGTGCAGCTTATCTTCGCGATCGCTCAATCCCGTAATCAGCACAAATGGAATTAGCCGGGTGGATGGATTCCCCTTCAGCTCGCGACAGAACTCATAACCCGATTTGCCGGGCATGACCACATCGGAAAGAATCAGGTCGGGAAGCTGGCGCAGGATTTCTGCTTCCGCATGACTTGCATCTGGAACCGCTACTACGTCGTATCCGCGAATCTGGAGCAGTTCCCGCATCAGCATCATGGTATCGGGATTGTCGTCGACTACCAGGATTCGCGCCGGACCGCGGTGCAGGAGCAGCTCGGCCATGTCCTTGTAGGACTTGGGGCGGGGTGAAAAAAGGGTTCGGAACTTCTGGGGGAAATCCATTGCCATACGCCCAAACAGGAAATCTATTTTACTAAGGATAGATGCGCGGGTGTGTAGTTCGAGAAAAGAAAAATTGTTCTTCTTACCTTGTATGAAAATATTTTCATTTCCCGTTTTGGAGACAGAAACAATCGCGATGTGTCATCTGCCCTTGCCTTGCAAACAAAACTTCGCCTAGTGTCGTCTCATGCGCTCTGCTCTATGTGTATTGCTGGCTCTTTTCCTGTTGCCGAAGAATGCCGATGGAGCGCCTAAGCCGCATGTCCTCAGCTTCGGCAAATGGACCACGGTGAAATGGTTCGCCGGCGCCGGTCAGGACAAGCCGCTGGATCTGAAAATACGCGCCTTGTACGTAGACGGCCGATTGAAGGAATTTACTCTTGGGACTCCCCACGATGTCACTGACCGTTTGCTCGTAGTGCGTCGCGCTTTCCGTTTGAACGATGCCTTGCCAGAGGAGACGAGCTCGGTCCCGAACTGGCGATGGCAACGCGGTGGATGGCTGCTCGTAGACCGGATCTCCGGTCATGTCGCGCCGATCAATCTTCCGGAGTTTGATTCGTTTTACTCGAAGGCTGCCTGGTATCGAGACTATGTTGCTTATTGCGGCGTTTCAGACGATGGCAGGAATCTTTATGCGGTGGTGGCACAACTTGGACGCCGCAAACCAATCCTGAAAAAACCTTTGGGTGAGGCGGTCGCCGATGACGTGCCGGATTCGGCCTGTCCCGCGCCCAGTTGGCAACGCCAGCCGGCGCGGGTCACATTTTCTTCACCACTCGATCAGAAACTTGTTTACTCGGTACGCGGGCACGCGGTGGACATAGTGAACGATGAAGAGGAGGAAGGAACGAAATAGTTGGTTTTGTTTTCCCAGCCGCGAAGCGGCGCAAGAATGCAGCCCACTGCGCCAGCCGTGGGTGGGCGTGCAAGAACCGACCAGCCCCGCAGGGGCGACAGAAACAAAATCTTGGCGGAACTCCGGCTCGATGGTTTGAACCCTTGCGTGCGGAACAACATAGGCAGCGGGATGTTGGCAGACGTATGAGGCAGAATCTTTCGCCCCGTTTAGGGCTCTCCCTCCCTGGTAGCAGACCCACGGCTCAAGCCGTGGGCTGCATTCTTGCGCCGCTTCGCAGCTTCTCCATGTGCGGACCGGATCTCAGCCCATTCCGCCGACCGCGTTGAACTTCAGCCAGTGAATCCACGTGGCCCGCGTCATGAGAGACGTTCCTCCGTATACAGGCGGCGCGTATTCCGTACGGTGAAGAAGAGCAACATCACCGTCATACCGGCTAGTCCAACCAGTCCTCCGACATCGAAGAGCCGATAGCGACCGCCGAATATCAGCGGACGATAGAACAATGCAATGTTTCCGATGGCCAACAGGATGCGCAGCTCAGTGGGTCCAAAACTCCAGAACGAGAGTTGGAATTCGCCCATGGTGTAGGCCGCCAGATACGACTGGATCGAAAGCAGCAGGTAAGCGAGCAGCAGTCCGATGGCAACGTAGGGATGCATAAACCCCGAGAACGCCAGTCCGCTCATCAGACAAAGGCCGCCGATGCTGTCGATCATGTGATCCACATAGAAACCGTACCGCAGACGCTGCCTGTGCCGTACTCGCGCCAGCGTACCGTCTAGACTGTCGCCCAGCCAGTTCAGCGCTAAAAAGCCGATGACGCCCACTAACCACACCCGATTGCCCTTCGCTAAGGCATAGCTGACCCCGGCCATCACCTGAGCGCCGAATCCCAGGAGGGTAAGATAGTCGGGGTTCACCCAATCGGGTGTGCGATCTGCCAGCCAGACCAGGGCTCGCTTTTCCGCCGCAGCTACGAAGCTTCGCTGAATCCGTTTCGGATTCTTAAAGGTCTGCGCCTCGCGGGATTCACATAACACTTTGGGGTTGGACTGCTCGCAGAAATCGATCCGCGGCTTTGCCATCGGCCTTCCTCCATGTTTCAGGTGTCAATTTGCTCCAGAAAGCTAAGAAGGACAATCCTTTGCCGATAAGGCCCGAATCAAGCGATTCTTTACCGCTAAGTAAAAGACAACAGGCGGGATAACGGCAGAGGTTAATTGCGCTGGATCAGGTCCAGCCCAGCGGTTTCTTTGATCGACTCTCCCAACTGATCTAGCGCCCACTGGATCTGCTCGTGCGTCATCACTGCCGGAGGAGCAATCAGCAAGTGATCGCCCGAGACGCCATCTACAGACCCCTGCATGGGATAGACCAGTAATCCACGTTTCGTGGCAGCCTGGGCCACAAGTCCGCCAAAATTCAAGTCGGGCGCGAACGGCTTTTTGCTCGGCTTGTCGGCGACGAATTCCACGCCCCACAACATCCCAATTCCTCGGACATCCCCTACCCGGTCGAGTTCCCGCAGGGTCTTCAGAGCTTTTCCAAGCTCCGCCGCTGGAGTGTCTGCCCGGTTTGAATCCGCCGCCTGCACCAGATTCAGTTTCTGCAAGTATTGGAGAACTGCCCGCCCTGCGGCCAGCGAAATGGGATGCGAGTTGTAAGTAAATCCGTGCAGAAACGACCCTGACCCGCAAGAAATCGCGTCGGCCACTTTCTTGCTGACGAGCACAGCACCGAGCGGCGCATAGCCACTCGACAATCCTTTAGCAGTAACCAGGATGTCTGGCGCTACGCCCCAGTGCTCGACGGCGAAATTGCGTCCGGTGCGGCCCATCCCGGTCATTACCTCATCCGCGATAAACAGAACGCCCTGCCGACGGCAGATCTCGGCGACCTGATGGAGATAACCGTCCGGCGGGACAGCTGCACCCAGGGTTGCGCCACTCACTGGCTCGGAGATGAATGCAGCGGCTTCTCCATTGCTCAGCTCGATGGCGCGTTCCAA
Organism: Terriglobales bacterium; assembly: GCA_035489695.1. Taxonomy (GTDB): domain Bacteria; phylum Acidobacteriota; class Terriglobia; order Terriglobales; family Acidobacteriaceae; genus 40CM-3-55-5. The sequence goes on along the minus strand of DATHJP010000277.1, from coordinate 1,183 downwards.
TTCTTTCGCATATTGGTTCGCACATTCCTGGCAGTCGTATGCACAGCGATAGCAGTATGGGAGTCCAATCTGTGCAAACTCCCGCACCATCGGCAGATAAATTTCGCGCCGCCGTTTATTCCCGGAAACCGCTAACGCTCCGAGCGTGGACCCGTGATAGCTCTGCGACCGGCTGAGGACCTGATAGCGTTTCGACTGTCCGATCTCCACTTGGTATTGACGCGACAGCTTCAACGCGGTTTCGATGGCCTCGGAGCCTCCGGAAGTGAAGTAGACGCAGCCGCCACCAAAATTCGCGCCAGCAAAATCGAGCAACTCCTGTGCGTACTCCTCAGCCACGGGAGTAGTGAACTGGCTGCTGTGAACGAACTCCAGTTTTCTCGCCTGTGCCGCCATGGCGTCGGGAATCTCCTGCACTCCGTGTCCGATAAAGTTCACAGCCGCGGAGCCTGAGAAATCCAGATACCGTTTGCCGCGATCATCCCACAGATAAACGCCTTCTCCGCGAACTGCGGGCGGAAACGCTTTGCGAAATGAGCGTCGCAGCAGGGCGGAGGGAAATGGGACGGGATCAGCCACGTCTCGGATTATCGAGGGCGCAGAGCAGAGCTGTCAAAATTTCATTGCGCCATAGGGAACAACAAGGAAATTTCAGCGCTGTGATGTTCCTCCTTGAGTTAATCTGCGGATAGTGAAGCGACTTCTGCGTTTCTTCCGGCCTTCACATCAGCACAGCGCCTACTCGGCCACCTTGCTGCTGATGACGGCGATCATGCTCTCCCGTGTGATCGGGTACGTTCGCGAGGCATACATTGCGTGGGCGTTTGGAGCGGGGCCGCAGACCGATGCCTATGTTGCGGGCTTCACAATCCCCGACTGGCTGAACTACATCGTGGCGGGCGGCACGGCGTCCATCACGTTTGTATCGATCTACACGCGCTTCCTTGCCGAAAAAAGGGAGGAAGACGCGCAAAAGACTTTTTCGGTGATCATTACTGTTATGACGGCGGTGCTGGGCGTCGGCGTCATTCTGGCAGAAATCTTCACTCCTGAGATCTCGCGACATTTATTCAAGGGCTTCTCCCCGGAACAGCTCGAGCTGTGCGTTCACCTCACCAGGATTCTGCTGCCGGCGCAGATTTTCTTTTACGTCGGAGGCGTGGTTTCGGCAGTGCTGCTCTCC
>DATHJP010000276.1:0-2389 GCA_035489695.1 Terriglobales bacterium | reverse complement strand
TGCAGAGCTGGTCGGGTGGATCATGCGAAATTTACATGAAGACCTTTCAGTGAACGCTCTGGCGCGGAGAGCATGTATGTCTCCCAGTCACTTTAATCGTGCTTTCAAAAGTGTGTTTGGCAGTACGCCGGCGGAGTTCGTCGAAAACTTGCGCGTTAATGAAGCAAACCGTCGTCTTTCGACTCCTAAAAGAACTATTGATACCGTCGCTGCATCCGTTGGCTTCTCAGATGCGGAGACGTTTAGGCGAGCATTCGAGCGGAGACTTGGAGCGAAGCCGGGCAGCCACCTCTACCAATCTCGCGACTCGAATGGAGAGAGCCGGGGGAACTCGAATGGCTCGACATCAAAAATCCCGCGGAACGGCACGGTCTCTGTGGTAGAGAAAACACAATAACCATCAGTAAGCCTGGAAAAGCCTTTTTGATACGGACGGAACTCCGAGGGAGAAGCCGGCAATTTCCGGGGTTACCTCGTTCGCAGATTATTGTTAAGCAAAAGCACACATTAAACCATATGAAATGCCTGATAACGATTTTATTCCTCGCCATTTGTAACGTCGGCCAAGCTCAAAAAACCGTTCTGACAACGGATAATACCTTAGCTATCCCCAAATTAAACTTTGACCCAAATGGAGAACTGAAAATCACCGCGTCACCTACCTCATCCCAAAGTGACTTCGATTTTCTAGTCGGAAAATGGAAAATGCACAACCGTCGGCTGAACAAGCGGCTGGAAAACTGCAAAGAGTGGACGGAATTCGAATCATCGGACGAAAATTTCAAGATCCTCAGCGGCACTGCCGATATGGACACTTATTCCACTACTGAGATGCCCGGGCAGGAGGGAAAGCCTTTTGAAGGTCTCACTCTGAGGCTTTTTAATCCGAAAACCAGATTGTGGAGCTTGTATTGGGTTGCCAGCAACGTTGGTGTCATGGACCCGGCGCCCGTTGTAGGTTCATTTGAAAATAACGTGGGCCACTTTTTTGCCAAAGACACCTTCAAGGGAAAAAACATAATCGTAATGTATCGCTGGGATGCGAGGGACAAAGACCGCCCGGTATGGGGCCAGGCCTTCTCTCCCGATGGTGGAAAGACGTGGGAATGGAACTGGTACAGTGTGTCTGAAAGGATAAGGTGACATCTCGGCAGTTTCTTGTCGCGCCGGAGCCTTGGCGAAGGCGGATCTGCTGACAATGGTAAAACCTGGGAGTGGAATTGGTATAACGTGTCGGAGAAAATTAAGTAGCAGCGAAGCCTTGGCCAACGCCATGGAAATCAGATCCATCGCCGCACCTTTCGACGATATTCCCCGTAGGCGTTGCCAAACGTGCGCGATCCTCGAGCACTACTGCCACTGAAATTCAAGGAGTCCCTAGCTGATGCCGATTGAATCTTTACGACCAAACGCAGCTGTTCGAAACGTCGCTTCCATCCGCATCGGCCTCGTCGCCGCGCTTGTGTTAGGAAGAAAACTTCCCAAGCCGCAGCATAACTTCTGTACTCTGCGTTCGGACTTCTCTCGGCTCGGGATGAATCCGTCGGATGAAGGACTTTTTGATTTCGTCTGCCGCTGCGAAAGTACAAGTTAAATCTGTTATGCGTTTGACGAGCGCATTATTATTTTCTGCTTGTGCATGTCTGGCTGCGACTTGCCAGCGAACCTTGCCAGCGAACCTTAAGAAGGACATCGATGCTGGTAACCAAGCCTGGGTCGATGGTCTCAAGGCCGGAGATGCAAACCGTATCGGTTTCATCTACTCTCAAGACTCCGTCAACTGCAACGCTGCTGGCGAGTGCGTCAAAGGACCGATGGCAGTGGCTGCGCAATACAAAGAGGTAATTGCCAGATTCGGGCGTGCAACCAGCGGGTTTGTACGCAGCGAGACATTGCACGTCGATCACAACCTCGCTTATGAGTCCGGTTATGCGGAGGCACGTTTTCTCAACGGCGCTGTCCGTAAGGGACGGTTCAGTACAGTGTGGAAGCGCGAGGGTGACGGACACTGGAAGATCTTTCGCAACATCTCGTTGCCGGCGGCTCCCTGATAATTCGGTTACCAACGGTAAACTATGATCGTTCAAGCAGCCCGAGATTGCCCTCGTGAGCGCAGGCGCCGGTGCCGGCGTTGTCGGTTCGGACCTTGAGAAAATTCCAGAGACTGCAAAAGGCAGCGGTTGTGAACGCGTTTCCAAGGCTGGATTTCAAACACGCCTTTGTCAAAAGTTGCGCAGGAGCGTGCGGCAGTTTCCCCGAGGTGCGTCGCGCAACTTCATGCGCGATATCGGTGAGCGCAACGTCGAACAGTTTCACCCAACCACCACTTGCGATCTGATCGAACGGGCTGGGTTTACAGAGTGAACCCCCGCCGGGATAGGGAGGTAAT
>DATHJP010000275.1:0-3964 GCA_035489695.1 Terriglobales bacterium | reverse complement strand
GTGTAAATCACGCCGGTTCCAAGAGACTTGGTCAGCAGGAGTCGATCGCCTGGTTTAGCGCCTGCGTTGGTGAGCACCTGGCTGGGATGGATAAGGCCGGTGACGGAATATCCGAATTTGGTTTCATCATCACGGATGCTGTGGCCGCCTACGACGGTGCAGTTTGCTTCCACCATTTTTGAAAGGCCGCCGGCGAGGATGCGTTCCAGGATATCGAGATCGCCTTTTTCGGGGAAACAAACCAGCGCCAGGGCAGTCAGCGGACGTCCACCCATGGCGTAAACGTCGCTGAGAGCGTTGGTGGCGGCAATCTGACCGAAAGTGTATGGATCGTCGACGATCGGTGTGAAGAAATCAACGGTCTGCACCAGCGCGGTGGTGGGTCCGAGTTGATACACTCCGGCGTCGTCGGCGTGGTCGAAGCCGACAAGAACGTTGGGGTCATGTTGCCGGGCTAATTTCCCAAGCACTGTGTCCAGCGCCGCCGGACTCAGCTTGGACGCTCAACCCGCAGCTTTCACCGACTCCGTCAAGCGGAATGGTTTTGTTTCCGACATCGGGCAATTGTAATGGATTTACGATTGTCGATTTTCGATTGACGATTTACCAGCGAGGACGTTCGGGTTCGCTACTTCAGTGAAACATCCATGACGCGTAGTTCGGGAAATTCATGATTCCATTCCTCGGTAACGTGTTCGAAGGTGAGGCGGAATGGTTTGCTCTGGCCGGGTGGCAGCGGCGATGCGCTGAGATCGACCGCATCGAGATAGGGGCCGCCCGTCTGCAGAACATGCAGCGGCACATCTTCGGCCTGTGCGATTTGTCCAAGAGAATCCTTGAATACGACATGGACTGTGGCGTGGGTCACGATTTTATTGCCGGTATTGCTAACGGTGCCGTCGAGATAAGTTACGGTCGCGCCCACGAAGTTCTCTGCCGCGCTCATTTTCAGATCAGATATCTTAAGGTTGGCAGCGTAGGGATGCGGAGCAGCGTTGCCTTTGGACTGTCCTCTCGAAAACAGAACGACGATTCCTACGACCACAATCACCAGTGCCATCCCCACCAGAATGGGGATCCGATTCGAGTCAGGCTCTTGCGTGGAAGGAGAAGACTCGATGAAGCCGCCCATGGTGGGATTGTAGAGTTTCGATTTACGATTGTCGATTTACGATTTAACCGGCTCTTATTCGCCACCAACCGTGAGGCCATCGATTCGGATGGTCGGGCAAGCGACTGCGCCACGAAATTCAAGGTCGTTCCCGATTTCGGAAATATTGAAGAAGATTTCTTTTAAGTTACCCGCCACCGTGATTTCCTCCACGGGAAAAGCAAGTTCGCCCCCGGAAATCCAGAGGCCGGAAGCGCCACGGGAGTAATCGCCGGTCACCAGGTTTGCACCGTGGCCGAGAAACTCCGTGACATATAAGCCTTGGGGAATGCCGGCAATGATCGCTTGCGGCGTTTTTGTTCCAGGTTGCAGAAAATAGTTGCCTGGACCGATGCCCGGGGTTCCCGCCAAGCCGCGCGAAGCGTTGGCAGTGGTCTGCAGGCCGAGCTTTCTGGCGCTGTACGAATTCAAAAGATACGACTTGAGCACGCCATTCTCAATCACCACTGTGCGACGTGTTGGCACACCCTCACCATCGAAAGGACTGGTTCCGAAGCCACCAGGCATGGTTCCGTCGTCGATCACGTTCACTGAATCGCCGGCAATCTTCTCTCCCAATTTTCCCGCCAGGAAAGAGGCGCCACGATAGACGGAGTCTCCGTTAACTCCCTCGAAGATGTGTTCGAGGATGGAGCTGGCCACCATGGGATCGAAGACCACGGGAACTTGTGCCGTTTTCACTTTGCGCGCGCCTAGTCGGCGTAAGGTTCGCTGCGCCGCAATGGTTCCCACCTTCTCAGGAGAGTCCAAGCGGCCGAGACTTCGTGCCACGGAGAACCAGTAGTCGCGCTGCATGTTGCCGTTCTCGGTTTGCGCGATGGGCACGGCGGCAATCGAACAGTACGAACGTCGATATTCACCTACAAAACCATGCGAGTTGGCGAGGATCTTGTGGCCGGTCGCAGCATCGAACGAGCCGCCTTCGGAATTCTTGATGCGCCGATCGTAATCGAGTGCGGCTTTCTCCGTCCTCCGCGCATAGCTGATGCGCTCTGCGCCCGGAAGGGAATAAACATCTGGAAAGTAAAGATCAAGGTCGCCTTGAAGGGAACCGAGTTGCGATTGGTCCGGTATCCCGGCGTAAGGATCCTCGGATGTAATTTTCGCCAGCTCCAGCGCGGAACTCAGCATTCGATCAATGCCCGCGCGAGAGAAATCGCTCGAATAGGTGCTGGCTGCACGCTTCCCGTAAAAAACTCGAAGGCCAACAGCCTTGGAACCCGACTCTTTCAGCGTCTCGACCTGGCCAAGGCGCACAACAGTGGAGAACTCGTCGCCTTCGCGGATCACGCACTCGGCGGCGGTGGCACCTCCGGACATGGCGCGGCGAACGATATCCTGCGCAAGATCTTTTAAGTCAGTTTCGAGTTTCGAGTTTCTGGTTTCCAGTTGGGTGGTAGACATAGAAGAGCATTTTTGATCGATGATTTTTGATTGTGGATTGAAAAACCCACAACATTTGAAATCAGCAATGGATTCTTACTGCATGAAGGCGCCGACATCCTTCTTCGCCGTGCCGCCTACGGTGAGACGATCAATTTTGATGGTTGGAATTCCTACTCCGACCGGAACCGCTTGACCGTCTTTACCGCAGGTGCCTACACCTTCGTCGAGTTTCAGGTCGTTGCCCACCATGGAGACGCGAGTCAGTACGTCGGGCCCGTTGCCGATCAAGGTTGCGCCCTTGATAGGAGCCGTGATCTGGCCATCTTCGATTAGATACGCCTCGGAAGCCGAGAAAACGAACTTGCCATTCGTGATGTCCACCTGGCCGCCGCCGAAATTCACGGCATAAACACCGCGCTTGACGGAATGGATGATGTCCTGCGGATCGTCATCACCTGCAAGCATGTAGGTGTTGGTCATGCGTGGCATGGGAATGTGTTCGTAACTTTCGCGGCGTCCGTTGCCGGTGTCGGCGACGCCCATCAATCGAGCTGAGAGTTTGTCACTCAAATAACCTTTTAGGATACCTTTTTCGATCAGCATTGTGTTCTGCGTGGGCTGACCTTCGTCATCTACATTGAGCGAACCACGGCGCCAGGGCATGGTTCCATTGTCGACCACGGTGCACTTTTCACTGGCTACACGTTTGCCTATCAGCCCTGTGAACGCAGAAGTCTGCTTGCGGTTGAAGTCAGCTTCCAGTCCGTGGCCGATGGCTTCGTGCAGGAGCACGCCTGGCCAACCGGGGCCGAGCACGACTTCCATCTCACCAGCGGGAGCTTCGCGAGCATCGAGTTGCAGGATCGCCTGGCGAGCAGATTCATTGGCGAAATATTCTGGAGTCTTTTCGCCGAAGAAGAAATCCAGAGCAACGCGCCCACCGCCACCGGAACTGCCGCGAGCGGAACTTGCGTCTGTCTTCGCGATGCAGGAGACGTTCATGCGAGCAAGCGGTTGCGAATCTTCCGCAAAAGTACCGTCCGACGCAACTACGAGAATGTGGCGCAGTTCGTCTGCATAACTGGCACGAACTTCCTTGATACGTGGATCGTAGGCCCGAGCGGCGCTGTCGGCGCGCATCACAAGTTCAACCTTGGCGGTGATCTCGGCATCCACGGAGGGAATCGTTACGGGATATAGACTTCGCGCGGGTTTTTCCTGAAAACCTACCGCCGGGGTCTTAGCGGGACCGCTGGCAATGAGAGCGGCGGTACGAGCGGCGTGCAGAATGCGCTCCGGCGAAAGATCGTCGGTATAGGCATAGCCGGTGCGCTCGCCTGCAATGACTCGAACACCGCATCCAGCGGAGATTCCCTGGGAAGCAGACTTCACCATGGATTCGTCCAC
>DATHJP010000274.1:0-3284 GCA_035489695.1 Terriglobales bacterium | reverse complement strand
GCGTGTTATCGACGTAGTAGCAGGCGGAGCAGATCTCGACGGCTAGCATTAACGCCTGGCGGCCGGGATTGGCGCGAACGAAATCGACCGCCCGCTGTAACGCAGGCAGGGCGCCCGCACATCCCAGGCCGACGACCGAAGCTCGCTGCAGGTTGTTTCTGAATCCCATGTGCGCGATGAGTCGGCTGCCTACATCCGGACACACGTAGCCCGTGCAGGTGCAGACTGCTAGGAAATCGACATCCTGAACTGTGGTTCCGGCTGCATTCACGCAGTTCATAATCGCGCGGCAACCTGTTTTCATGGCGCCGCGCAGATAGCGCTGATTCAGTTGATCGGAACTTTCCTCGCGATTCAGTGTGCCTTCCAGATAAAAATGGCGGAAATCGATATCGCTATTCAGGAAGATCTTCCGAATGCGCTCGCTCTGGTAACCTGCCGCATGAAAGGTTTGCTCTTGAGTGAGACGAACCGGTGGGTTTGCGGTTCCAATACCGAGGATCCGAGGATGGTTCACTGGTCCACAACCGGTTCATGCGAGGCATCGGTTTTGCCGTCCTGATGCGCAACATCGAGTTCCGCCGCGAGTTGAGACTTAAGCCCACGGCTCGCCTGTTCGAGCTGAGCTTTAGCTCGGGCCACGTGTCCCAGCAAGGTGTGCAGCTGCTTTGGACCCAATAGCAACAATCCGAGCATAAGTACGAACATGATTTCGGTGCCAAAGCCCACGATTCACCCCTTGGTTAAGCCGTGGTCATCGGTGACTATGGTTGTGGTGTTGACCGGCTTCTCTTCTTCCGCTTTGATCGCGGACTTGAAGCCGCGGATGCCCTCTCCGATTCCTTTGCCTAGCTCGGGAAGTTTCTTAGGTCCGAACACGAGCAGTGCAATTCCGAAAATAACCAGCAGATGCATCGGTTGAAACAATCCTTCAAACATACGGGCTCCTTGGGATCGACTGAGAAAATCTCAAAACGCGTTAATAAAAATGCAGGCGCCGTAACCAGTAACCAGATACAGCGCCCGCCCAGACAGCAGGAGGAGAGCTTGCAAAATCAAAAGCCGCGTCGAACCGAATCAGCTTCCACAGCCAGCCGGTTAACCAGGGTAAAGAACGCCTTCGATTGACCAAGGAACAAGAGGTCGTCGGTAAAAGCCTTGATCGTGGCGACTGCGCCGCCGTTCTGGGTCAACGTTGGCCGGATCACGGAGCACCGAGGCAAACTCTTGCTGATAAATTCGCAAGGCTCGGGCAGGATCAGGTTGGTCTGGTCGAGTTCTGAGTTGCGGGCATTAAGATCCGGGAACGTCAGACCAGTTTCTGGATCAGTTACACCAGCCAAAGGCTGAGCTACCGCATTGCCCGCCTTGTCGTGCCAGAGCCCGAAGTGGTCGATCTCGACTCCGCCAATGCTCACCAGGATTCGCAGCACCTCGGGATCGGTCGCTTTGAAAGCTAGCGTGGGATATAAGCTCGCGCCACCTTGCTCGATGAAGGCAAAGTGAAATCCCGCGGTGTTCGCGATCGCTTGCATGCGGGCTTCTTGCGAGGTCGCAGGAGGGACCGGCTGCTCCTGATCGGGAGGTGTGTCATTGTCGTTCAATGGAATGGCAGGCTGATTCGCAATGGTGAAAGGTCCCTTAAACTTCACCCCGAAATCAGGATTCTTTGCGCTGCGGTACCGCGTATACCAACTAAGGTCGACGTTGAGCCTCAGCAGGTTTGTCAGCCTTCCCAGATCCTTGGCGCCGGTCGCTTGACTGCTGGGTAAGTTTCGAAACGCATCCAGATCGACCGGCTCTTCACCCTTGGAGATCAAGTAGGCGTTCAGGAAGGCCGCGTGACTCAATTCATCGTCGGTGTTATCACTGATGTATTGAGCCATATCGCCATCAAGGTTGCTGAGCGCGGCGATGTAGGCCGGATTGCCTCCTTGGACGCCTCCGAGTTCGTTGTACTGCTGCCACAGATCAGCCTCTATGACTTCGGCTGCGGCCGCGAACCGCAGGAGGGCGGCATCGCCTTTGGACAGCTTGCCTTTGCTTCGCGTGTCCTGCGCGATGCCCTCGGTTGTCAGTAAAGCGCCGGCCGACAGCGTTGCACCGGCGATCCCCAGGCCCTTAAGGAATGAACGTCTCTTGACTACACCCTGCCAGTGACGCTGAACAGCTTCTTCCGTCGAAGAGTCGTTTGTCTCGGACACCAACGCAGATGGAGAATTCTTGTCTTTCATGGTTTGCATTCCACTTCCTTTGCTAATGATTTTGTTCCAGCAGTACTGTGCGTTAGACTCAACGACCGAACGACGAGATGCGGACAGAATGTCATTTGATTGTCAACTCTTTAACAACGCGCGCTGACAACATGGCTGCGAGGTCGGAACAGAAAGTGAGTTGCTAACTGGCACAAGACGCTTCTATCTCCACTTCCTTGTGCTTCGGATTTTGTTCCAGCTATTTGTGAAACTCCGCTAGTCAACCGTTTATTCCCGAATTCCAAGAGATATTTCCCCCGACAAACAATCTCTAGACGCTTTTCCGGATGATTGCTTGGACCGTAGGACTGGGACTGGACTGGGGGAGCGTTGCAGCGAAGGCGCAGGCAGGAGTACTACTGGAATGGCGCCACATACCATGCGCAATAGGTTCCCAGGCCACTGAGCAGGACAATCGTCCACAGCACGAACTCCGTGCGCATCCACCACTTCCAATGTTTGAACCGGAGCCACTGTGGAAGCACGTTTGTCCCTGCCACCATGACGATATAGAGTCCCAGAAGCTCAGCCGCTATCCCCAGAACCGCGTGTATTGCGGCCACTTCGTAATACCGCTTATGAAGAACCTTAGACAGGGCTGGCTTCACTTGTTGCTGGAACGACGGCCACATCACAAGTCCGATCATCAACAAGTTCAAGAGAAGCACCGTCGTCTGGCAAATTCCGTGAGCTTTGTAGTGTTTGTGTCTCGCGAGATAAGCCCCCGCAATCAAGGCTGTTCCCATGAGGAGTTGCACGACGAGGTTGAGATCCGCCGCGAAGGTTGCGCCGGTGCCGAGAAAGCCCTTCATCGGAAAGAAATAAAACACTGTTGATCATCCGTTCCGCCCATCGATTCCTGCTTCTTAATAGCCGGCAAACTCTTCAGTCCGAATGTCGTCGTCATCTACGCCCACCTCACTGAGCGTTCGGCGCGTCGCCGCGACCATGGTTGGCGGTCCAGCGATGTAATAGATCGGACCTCGTACGATTCCTACTTGTGTGGAAAGCATTTCTGCATTGATGTGT
>DATHJP010000273.1:0-2287 GCA_035489695.1 Terriglobales bacterium | reverse complement strand
ACTCCCATGACTGCTGTGCGGATTTGCGCATCCAATCGTCTTCGCGCGACGGTAAAAGATCGTCCTTGGCTCTGCAGACAACCGAGAGGTAACCCGACTCGACGTCGGTCACGTATCTGACGGAGGATTTAATGTCCCGATGCGGGGTGTACAGGCAGTCAATCGGAGCCAATTTCAGGTACCTGAGGAGGTAGTCCAGAGTTGGGACCGACATGTACCAGAAAGTGTTTATTTCCTCTTGTAGACGCCCGGCGTTGTTGAACTGCATCGTAAAGGCGTTATCGATGACAACGTTAGTTGACACAATCATCAGGCCGTTCCTCTTCAGCAGAGCGCGAACGCCAGCTAATACCATGAATGGCGAAAATACGTGATACAGCACTCCGGAAAGGTTGATGACATCAAAACTGTCTCTTCCTGATTTTCTCAGTTTATTGGTAAGGTCATACATCAAGCCAATCTGCTGGAATTCGAAGTTGGCCTTGTAGTAATAGCGAAGCGCCGCCATCTTTTCTCTGCAATGATCGATGGCGTCTGTCGCCAACACTGTTTTGGCGCCTTGCCGGCACATTAGAACAGGTATCAATCCTTCCATCGAACCGAGATCAAGACAGGTCGTTCCATGTAGATCGCAGTTCCGTAAGAGGATTCTCGGTAACATTGGGAAACTAGCGGGATATTGTCCCTTAGTCACTAAGCCCGGCATCAGTTCGACACTGTAGTACCACCACCCATTGAAAAGATCGCTTTTTGCTAGCTCCTCAGCAGCGTCAGAAAAGCTCTGCAAAGAGAGACGTTGACGAATACGCTTTGGAATTACGTTCATCAGCCAACACGCGCAACGCAAGCATTGGCTGATCCCAAAGCTTGTCGCAAAGCTTCCAGGTACGATCTACCATGCAGCTGGTCAGGCTCCAGATGATTGCCTTCTCCCCATTCATTCCATGCATTGACAAACAATATACGTGGCGTGTTCTTGGACTTCGCCAGATTGGCGAGCGCGGCAACGAGCCATTGATGAAAGAGCTTTGGTGACGATTCGATAAACACAGTTGCGGCTCGCCGACGCCGGGGAGAGTTGTCCCACGACGGCGTAACACACGGAAAACGAATGTAATCCGGCAGAGGTCGTCTGCTCATCGACGCAACGAGATGGGAGTAGTTCTGCACGTTGGTATTATCGGCAAGAAACTTCCGGTGAAGGAAAAAACGAAAGTCATTCCACCGGAAATGCCTGAGTCGCCGAGAACCTAATGGGGCTCCTAATTCTGACCAGTCCGGCTGAAATTCCACTGCGGCATCTAGCCCAAGTTCCTTCGGAGGCAATACATCGGCGCCTGTGTCGACGCGGCACAGGAAAACTTCTCCTATGCCGAGCCGACGGCACTCCTCGCGCCAGATCGCTGTCGTCTTTCGGATGTCCGGCAACTTATGCGCACGATAGATGATGAACAGCGGTTTGTTTTCCACTCTGATATAACGAGGATCGGCAAAAGCGCGAGCGAGCCAGCGAATGTGCGCAAGGTCATCCTCTTCGGAGTACGTCTGCTTCATCAAGATTTCAGAGTCGCCACCGTCCCAAACGCGCGTCCAATTTTCGTTGGCCCAACAAAGGCAAAACGGGAAATCAGGGCGGGCTGACGTCAACATCTCATCAAACGGTCGATAGAGAAGCCGCTTGCCTGAGAACCAATAGTGATAGTAGCAGAAGCCGGTCACACCATACTGCCGCGCCAGTTCAGCCTGTGCTTCGCGCGATTCTACAACACGAAGATCATAAAAACCGAGATCGGCGGGTACGTGCGGCTGGTAGTGGCCGCGAAAAAGCGGACGTGCTTTTGTAACATTCGTCCACTCAGTAAATCCTTTACCCCACCATGCGTCGTTCTCGGGTATCGGGTGATACTGCGGCAGATAAAAGGCGATCGCCCGTACATCGCTCATTTCTAATAACGTTTTTGCTGAACGAAGACTTCCGGAAACTGACCGTCAATGCCAAGTGAACGGTCTCGAATAGTATGAATAATCACGGGAAATTTGCCCCAGTCCTGGAGTAGAAAAGGAAGTTCCATTCCCCATTCAGTGAACACCAATGATCCGCTTTGATCTATCGGGTTGCCATGATAGTCGGGTTTTTCCAAATGCTGAAGGACACCGTCTTTCACCACAGCTCGAATCAATGTTTTCTTCGAGCGGAACCAAGGAACCGTAAAGATATGTGCTCCTCCCGGCTTCAAGGTTCGCATGATTTCTCGGACTGCCAGCGCGACATCTGGCAAATGTTCGA
>DATHJP010000272.1:0-10085 GCA_035489695.1 Terriglobales bacterium | reverse complement strand
AACCGCGAAACAGTACTCGAACCGGGCGACCTCATCACGCATGTCACGCTCCCGCCGCCAAGGTCGGGAAGCAAGCAGGTGTATCTGAAGCTGCGTGACCGGGCATCGTACGAATTTGCTCTGGCATCGGCTGCCGTCGTGATCACGATCGCGGGGGGAAAGGTGACTCAGGCGCGCATCGCATTGGGCGGCGTGGGGACCAAACCCTGGCGATCCCCTGAGGCGGAGGCCGCTCTCGTGGGTAAGTCTGCCGACGCGGCCAATTTCCGCAGAGCGGCGGAAGCAGCTATGCGCAACGCCAAACCACAGAGTGAGAACGGGTTCAAGATCGAACTGGCCAAGCGCTGCCTGACACACGCCCTGAAAATGGCGACGACAGCCTGATTCCACGAAGGAGCGAACATGCCGACGACACAAACAACTCCGACCGGTTCTCCGGTTGGTCGCGACACGCCTCGAGTGGATGGCCCGCGCAAAGTTACCGGACGGGCGCAGTACACCGCGGATTTCCATTTTCCCGGGATGCTGTATGCCGTGCCGGTCGAGGCGACGATCGCCAACGGCAGAGTAGTCAAGCTCGACACCGCTGCGGCCGAGAAAATGCCCGGCGTGCGCGCCATTCTTCATCGCGAAAACATTGGAAAGATTTTCAGCTCAGTCCTGGAGCCGGGGTTCGCAGGCGTCTGTGAGGAGCGCCGCCCGCCGTTCGAAGACGACGTGGTTCGCTATTACGGGCAATACATCGCGGTGGCTGTGGCGGACACGTTCGAGACCGCCAAGGCCGCAGCGGATGCGGTTCACGCGACGTACGCCAAGGAAAAGCCGAACGTCGAGACCCATCTTGAAGCGGACAACGAACCCGACCAGGTTGGCACGACTTTCGAAGAGCGGAACCGCCTGGACAGCAAGCGCGGGGATCCCGATGGTGCTTTCGCAAGCGCGCCGGTCAAACTCGACCAGACTTATGTCACGCCGTCCGAGACGCACAACCCGCTTGAGCTGCACTCTACGACCGCGATCTGGGATGGCTCGACGTTGACGCTGTACGAATCATCACAGGGAGTCGTCAATCTCCGGGGCGTGCTGGCGCAGATGTTCGGCTTGCCGAATGAGAACGTGCGCGTCATCACCAAGTTTGTCGGCTCCGGTTTTGGCAGCAAGCTATGGCCATGGACGCAATGTCCGCTGGCTGCGGCCGCGGCGCGGCAGGTGGGCAGGCCGGTGAAACTCGTGCTCAGTCGCAAAATGATGTTCCAGTCGGTCGGTCATCGCCCGCGTACCCAGCAGCGCGTGCGCCTTGGCGCGACGCGGGACGGCAAGCTGGTCTCGCTTCAGCACGACTACATCTACCAGCGGTCAATGCTTGACGCTCACCACGAAGACTGCGGCGAGGCCACGCCGTTTCAATACAGCGTACCCAACCTCCGCGTGACCTTCGGACGCGCCAAGCGGAACGTCGGCGCAGGAGCCGACATGCGCGGCCCCGGACGGGTGCCCGGGCTCTACGCGACCGAATCGGCGATGAACGAACTCGCCGATCAACTCAAGATGGACCCGGTCAAGCTACGCATCCTCAACGAGCCAAAAATCGACGAGTCGAAGGGTATTCCGTTTTCATCGCGGCATTTGCTCGAGTGCTTCGAGCTTGGCGCGGAGAAGTTCGGCTGGTCGAAGCGCAACCCCGAGGTCGGCTCGATGAAGCGCGACGGCTTGACGCTAGGCTGGGGAATGGCTGGGTGCTCGTGGATCGCCGGACGATTCTCTGCCGCAGCGAGCATGCAACTGCGCGATGACGGCTCGGTCCGCGTCGCAAGTGCCACGCAGGACATCGGCACCGGCATGTACACGATCCTGGCGCAACTCGCCGCGCAGAAAACTGGTGTGCCGCTCGCCAAGGTCGAAGTGGCGCTCGGCGATACGATGCTGCCGGAGGGCCCGCTCTCGGGCGGCTCGATGGCAACCGAATCGGTAGTGCCGGCTGTCTTTGCGGCCGCTGACAGCGCGATCGCATCGCTCCTGACTATCGCAACTTCAACACCGGGATCGCCTTTCGAGAAGCGAAAGCCCGAAGATCTGGCATTCGAAGGCGGACGGGTCTTTGCGAAAGCTGATGGAGTTGCCAAGGGCGAACCGTTCGGAGATTTGCTCAAGCGCGCCAATCTGCGCCTGGTGAGTGGCAACGGCAAATCCGAAGCGACCTTCGGCGATCCAAAACCGAAGTTCTCGACGCATTCGTTCGGCGCTCACTTCGTCGAGGTGACGTGGCAGCCTGAAATCGCCCGGCTGCGCGTGAGCCGCGTGGTGTCGGTCATGGATGCAGGCCGCATTATCAATCCCCTGGCCGGACGGAACCAGATCGAGGGCGCGGTCGTGATGGGAATCGGCATGGCACTGTTAGAGCACACGTCTTACGATCCGCAGAATGGCGCGCCCATCAACAGTAATCTGGCCGACTACGTCGTAGCGGTAAACGCTGACGCGCCGCCGATCGAAGTGCATTTCCTCGACTTCCCCGACAAAGAGATTAACGAACTTGGCGCACGCGGGATTGGCGAGATCGGATTGGCCGGCTTTGCCGCCGCCATCACCGCGGCGGTCCATCACGCGACAGGTGTCCGCGTCCGGGAATTGCCGGTGAAGATCGAAAATCTCCTTGCGGCTGAATTGCCGTTGTAGACCCATGACTTCTCCTCATGCGGCATTTAGCGCTCAGTTGCCTGCAACGTTTTCGCGAGGAATTCAGCAACACAATCGACTCATGACACAGCTGTCTCATTGAAGTTGGATTTGTCCGCGAGCCGCTCGCGCACCGCGGGTACGACGCGGGTGCCAATCGCTTCGATGGCCCGGATAAGCTTCGGATGAGGTAAAGAGGCCACGTTCATTTGAAAGGTGAGGCGGGAGATACCACCAAGCGCTTCACTGTGCCGAACGATCTTCTCTACCACTTCCTCGGCGTTGCCGACGAGGAGCGCCCCCTCCGGGGTTCGTTGTGCATCGAAGTCGGCACGGGTGACGGCCGGCCATCCGCGCTCCTTCGCAACAGAGGCGATGGCGCGGGCGTAGCCTGGAAAGAAGTCATCGACGGCCTCTTGTGTAGTGCGTGCGATATAGCCCAGGGCATGTACGCCGACTCTCAGTCGATCGGGCGAGTATCCGAACCGCTTGCCGGTTTCCCGATAGAGATCAATGAGTGGTCGGAAGCGCCGCGTTTCACCGCCGATGATTGCGACCATCAAAGGAAGACCAAGCGCGCCGGCGCGAGCGAACGATTGCGGAGTCCCGCCAACGCCCAGCCAGATCGGTAAAGGATTCTGCACCGGTCTCGGGTAGACGCCCTGACCGGTCAAGGCAGTCCGATGTTTGCCGGACCAGTGGACGTGTTCGTTTTCGCGGATCTTGAGGAGCAAATCGAGCTTCTCTGCAAAAAGCGAGTCGTAGTCCTTCAGTTGCAGGCCGAACAATGGAAAAGAGTCGACGAACGAACCTCGGCCGACGACCATCTCGGCCCGGCCTTGCGAAAGAAGATCGAGCGTAGCAAAATTCTGAAACACCCGTACCGGGTCAGCTGAGCTGAGGACGGTTACAGCGCTAGTGAGAAGGATGCGGTGCGTTCGTGACGCTGCCGCTCCGAGAATGACGGCAGGCGCGGAATCGAGGTAGTCCCGACGGTGGTGTTCACCGATTCCAAACACGTCCAAGCCAACCTGATCGGCGTATTCGATCTGTTCGATCAAGTTGCGCAAACGGTCCGACGGTTTGACGGCTAGGCTGGCGTCGTCGTATGCCGCCGCGAAGCTATCGATGCCAATTTGCATTGTGGTCTCGTCCAACTTTGTGATCATTTTCTGGCTCGTTCCTTACCGCTCCCGGGTCGTGTTTCTTGTTCCTCAAGTTTTTCCGCTGCGAGCAGCCCCAGTTTCTTAAGCGATTCGTGGAGTCGTTCCATCTCCTTTTCGGAGAGTGGTGACATGAGGGCCTCGATGTCCTTTGCATGCTTTTCGAAGGACGATGCCGCCAGTCGTTTACCCTTCGCCGTGAGTTCCAAGACCCGCGCCCGTCGATCACTTGGGCTCGATTTGCGAACAACCAGTCCGAGTTTCTCCAGACGGTCGACGGCGGCGGTCATCGAGCCGCTGGCTAGTCGCACCTTCTCCTGAATTTGCGTGATGGTTAGCGGACCCTTATGCAAGAGAGCTTCCAGCGCCGCGAAATCGGTGAGGCAAAGCCCCGTGTTGGCGATACTCTGCTCCGCCAGCAGGCTTAGCACACGATAGCTCTTCAAAATCACCAACCAGAGCAGAGGCGCTGTAATGCGAGAGCCGTTTTTCATTACGTTTCCTGATCAGGCCGCTTGGAGCCGGGTCTTGAGAAGGCTGTTGTTCGCGCGCGAGGAAAACAAGCGATCGATGGAAGCTGCTCCTGCGCCGCGAATCATCAGAAAGGCCGTTGTCGCCAGCACGAGGAGGTGGTACTCATAACCTTCTCCCTTCTGGGCTCCGGTCCAGTTCATAAAGAAGCCGAATGGACCATGAACCAGCGCGACCGCCACGATCATGTTGCAAAAAATTCCAAAGGCCGCAACTCGAGTAAGCAGTCCGAAGATAAGCCCTAATCCGCCGAGGAATTCCGCGATGATGGCCAGAAATGCGAATACCGTCGGAATGTGCATGGCTCCGGTGAAGAAGCCCATTGTGCCGGTGAAGCCGTATCCGCCGAACCACCCGAGCGTCTTCTGGGCGCCGTGGGCGAAGAAGATTACTCCGAGCACCAATCGAAGAATAGTCGTCGCAATGTCGTTGTCGGTGGCAATCAGTTTACGAAACATAAGTATTCCCTCCGTCGGAAGCTCGCTGCCCCAAGTGGGGCAAACAGCATATGAGATGATTATCCTTATATAAGGATTCTTTTTATCGAGGTAAGTGTGTGTTTGCAATGTCAGGCGAGAGGCCTGCACCCCTGGTCTTCTGCAAAGGCTTTAGGGTTTAAGAAGTGACTTCCCGTAGCCAACGGGAATGGCGAAATTCGATCCGCCGAACTCACGCACCATGGCGAAGTTAATTCCTATAACTTTGCCCTCGTTATTGAAAAGCGGACCGCCAGAGCCACCCGAAGTGGTCTGGGCATCATAGACAATCTTGTCAGCCAGCACTTCGCCGATATGCCCCTGAGTGATGACAGGCCGGATCAGGTTGCGGCGGGCGAGTTCTTCCATCACCTGCTTCGGATCACCTTTGGTGGCAGTCGCAATCGACTGTAGCGTCTCTGCGCCAGCCCGGGCCAGAATTGCATCGAGGGCAGTAGGATACCCAAGGAGCACGACGGGTCCTCCGCTGATGGCGGAACGGCGGCCTTCGGCAAGGGCTACCTGTTTGACTCCCAGCCCTGAGATATTTCCTTTCACGATAGCGACGTCGGCGGCAGAGGAAATCTTCTCGGTGTTGATGGCAATGCCGTGTGGAACGCCGGGGAAATATGCAGCCATCTCAGCGACCACCGGCTCAAGACCTTGATCGAGCATCTCCTTCAACTCATCATTCTGCCACCAAGGCTCGGCCACGTGATGATTGGTGAGGATTTGTCCTCCGGCAGAGGCGAGAAACCCAGTGCCAAAAATATCCAAGTGAACTTCCGGACCATTTCCGGTGAGGCTCAAGAGTGGGTTGTTGTGTTCGTCGGTGGTTGGCTCGCCACTGCTCGTCATCCCGACGTAGTGCAACCTCAATCCGGTAGTGTGTTCGCGGAAGGCAAGCACAACATGGATAAGGCAGACGCTTGGCTCATACGACTGGATAATCGTCTGCGCAACCTTGCCCTGGATCTCGAGTTTCTGAAGCCGGTTTTCTACTGCGGTCAGCTGCTTCCGCAAAACAGAAGCGTCTTCTGTCTTGCTGATCGCAATTTGCGATCTCAAGGCTTCGCTCTTCTTCTGAAGTTGAACTTTTTGTGGATCGCTCGCAGGGGACGGACTGCGCTCCCCGTCTTCGGGGGCTCGGCGCGAACGTTCCATCAACTGTTGTTGCGTCAGCACGCCGTTCTGCAATCGAGTGATGGCCGCATAGACCCGGGTATTCTGTTCTTGGTTACGACGGTAGAAAAAGAAAAAGATTAGGGCGGCAACGACAAGCACGGCAACAGCCGCCAGGGCGCCAAATCGAAGCGTCCGCCGTTCTTCGTTGACTGCGGTCACCACCTGCTGGGTAGCGTTTCGATTTTCCTCGGCAAGGTGCAGCCGCTCTCGAAATTCGTCCGCGATGTATTTGTTCTGAAGTTGGGAACGCACCCGCGCCAGCAATTCGTGTGCGTCGAAGGGCAATGACAGTACGTCGTCAGCCCCGAGATCCAGGCCCCGAGTGCGCCCGGCAGATCCTCCCGGAGATAGCATCACAACGCGTGTGTTATGAGTCTGCTTGGAACCCTTGATTTCGGAAAGAAGGTCACAGCAATCGAGTTGCGGCGGGTCAGCACCAAGGACAACTACGTCGGGATCGAAGGCGAGGACTGCCTTCATTCCCTCCCCAAAGTCAGTCGAAACCTCAAATCCCGCATCGCGCAGCGCCGTGACGATGTTGTCTCTGAGAGTATCGTCGGACTCCACCACCAGCAATTTTCCTGCTTTAGAGTTCATAACACCCGTTTCTTAGGATGGTGCCGGACCGTTGAAAGATTCAGTTTGGCCGCGTCGGCGCCGGTGCTTCCTAGGCGCTCTAACTTCAAGATGTTCCCTGTGGCGCTTCGTCGATAGTGCCTGGGCGCAACACCGACGATTCGTTTGAATGCTTTGCTAAAGGCGGCATCGGAATCGTAGCCGACAGACTTTGCCACCTCAAGCAACTTTTTGTCACCTTTTTGCAGCAATGCGGTGGCCTTCTGCATTCTCCAACTTGTCAAGTATTCCAACGGTGTTTCTCCAATCAGGTCCTTAAAGCGAACCGCAAAAGCGGAACGCGACATACCGCAGGCGGCGGCCAACGATCCGACGGTCCAAGGATGCTCCACTTTCTCGTGCATAGATTTGAGCGCGGCACCGATTTGCGGATCGAAAATCGCCCGCAGCAAGCCGCTCTTGCAGTTCTCTGACTGCGATCCGATGTGGGCGCGGATCGAGTGTATGAACAATAGATCTGCCAACCGGTTAACCACCAGTTCCGACCCCGGCGCCAGCCCCGCCATTTCCGAGGCAAGCATATTCAGGGTCGTGTGCAGCGCCAGGCTCTGCGCCTGATCAGCCTTGACAAGTATGAGTGGAGGAAACAAGCGCATCAGGGGCTCCACGCTGGTCGCGGAGAATCTGAACCATCCCGAAATGATCGTCGTCGGCACTCCTCCGCCACCGTATGAGATCACCTGGCTACCATTTTTCGGCGCAACCTCACAGAAGCTGCGGGGCCGAGTGCGTGGATTGTCCCGCAGAGTGTATGAGCTTCCGGGCGCAAGCAAAAAGCAATCCCCGCCGGCCAGTGGTATTGGGTCGGGAATGCCCTCGACACTGAGCCAGCAGTTGCCGCGGGAAACCATTCCGAAATGTGCGAAGTGGAAAGGTGAACTTGCGGACTCAACCGAATGTATGTCTTTTGAGCCTTCCTCCTCGACATGGGCATCTGTGTTCAGTCCCCAGGGCGCACTGGCTTCCAGCCTTGCATGAACCACGCTCACGACCTGCATGGTTTGAAAGAGATCAGTGATCGGGTCCAAGCTATACCTCCAATCCGGACTTCTGGACAAGTTAGATGGACGAAATGACAGTTCGAGTCCAGATGCACGGACATCTATTCCGTAAGGTTAGATGAATTCTGTGGGCAAGGAGGTTCAGATGAAGCTGCTTCAAATCGATTCCAGTGCTCGCACTAGTTCCGTGACCCGGCGACTCACCACCAAATTCGCCGAAGAATGGAGAAAGAACCATCCGGATGGCGAAGTTATCCAGCGAGACCTTTGCGCAACAATCCTTCCGCAAATTACCGATGACTGGAACGCGACCCATCTGGAAGAGTCGAAGCTGACGCCCGCGCACCGGTCATATCTTTCCACCTCGGATGAGCTAATCGAAGAACTCGAGGCGGCGGACACGGTCGTCATCGGCGCGCCAATGTACAACTTCTCGATCCCTTCTTCCCTTAAAGCATGGATCGATCAGATTGTGCGGCTAGGGAAGACGGTGGCCTACGGTCCAAATGGCCCGCAAGGCCTTCTCGCAAGAAAGAAAGTTGTCGTCATCACTTCCCGCGGGGGAGCCTATGAAAAAGGCACGGCGAAGGAAGCTTTCGATTTTCAGGAACCCTACCTGCGCCACATTCTGGGTTTCATCGGACTTACGGACGTGACGTTTATTCATGCCGAGAACCAGGCTCGCGAGGAGGCCGCCATCTTTTTCGCGGCCGCTGCAGAACGTATCGGCGGAATCGTCGTTGATCAAGATCAGAAAGTAGGCACTCTTTGATTCTCACGCCATTTCCATAATGAACCCCATTGACCGCTTTTCTATCCTGCTGAACCGGACCCAGCAGTTGTCCCCCCATTTGCGACAAACAGCGCAAGTCGCTAAGTAGTGCACATTGCTACGCCCTTTTAACCTCCTGGTGCTTCGAGGCGGGATTCTTCAAAAGTTGTGCCACGGTCTTTAGTATTTCGCGCGAGAGCTTCTCATCCGACACGGCGCGTGCCAGGGACATAGCCCCGACGAGGGCACTGAAAGTCAAAATCGCTCTCGATCTTGCCGTACGCTTATCTTTGCCGAGAAGCAACCCGGCAATCAACTGAATGTCGTTCCGGATCTGTTCGGAGGCAAGCGCACGGGTCTGCTTGTCGCCGCGGGCGATGTCCGGCGCCAGCGCGCTGAAGGCACAGCCCGTACCCGGATTATCGCGGTGCGTTTCGTTCAGATACTCGTCAATCAGCTTTTCATAGGATATTGGCGGCCCGCTTGAGGTTGCTGCGTCCACTCGACGCTTCCATCCGCCGAATGCAGAGTTGACCGCTTCGGCCACTAAGTGGTCACGCGAATCGAAGTGCTTGTAGAAGCCGCCTACGGTAAGCCCCGCCTCCTTCATCAATTCGGCGATTCCGATCCCTGCAAGGCCCTCTTCGCGAAACCGTTTTGACGCGAGCTTAACAATGCGCTCATGAGTCTTCGCTTTTTGGACCTTCGAGTACCCCATGTGACAATCCTCCAAAATAAACTGCAACCAAATCAGGATTACGAATCTAATGCTGTATGTGGATTATAACAATAATCCAGAAGATAAGGATAGACCTCGCGGTACGGAGTGGGCAGGTGAAAGGAGTTTACTTATGCGGCAGTTGCAACTCATAGCTCACGGCGAACCTTCAGAAGTCATCGAACTCAACACGGTCTCCGAACCGGCTCTCGGCCAGGAGGATGTTCTCATCTCGATGGAAGCGGCCCCCATCAATCCGTCGGACTTTTTGTTTGTCCGTGGCATATACGGCATCCGGCCGGCCTTCCCATCCTCGGTAGGGGCGGAGGGTGTAGGCCGAGTCGCTAAGATTGGATCGAAGGTTGATGTTGCACTGCGGAGCAAGCGAGTCCTGATTCTTCCCACCTACGAGCAGGGCACGTGGGCAGATGAAGTTGTCGTCCCAGTGCGAAACATCGTGCCAGTAAGCGATGAAGCAGATCCCCAACAACTGTCGATGATAGGGATTAACCCTGCCACGGCCTACCTCTTGCTGAACCGATACGTTTCTCTGATGCCCGGGGACTGGATCGGTCAGACCGCAGCCAACGCGGCCATGGGGCAGTACATCATTGCGCTCGCGAAGCTTGCAGGAGTTAAGACGCTAAATGTCGTCCGGCGGGAAGAAGCTGCCGAACAGGTGCGGCAGTGGGGAGGTGACCGCGTAGTCGTCCAAGGCGACAACCTACACAAGGATATCGAGGAGGCTCTCGATGGCAAGAAACTCAGCCTCGTCCTCGATACGGTGGGCGGAACACCCGTGGGCGAGTTGGCCAAATCGCTTAAACCTGGAGGCCCGGTTGTCGTCTACGCCATCCAAAGTGGGCAGTTCCCAGCAATGCCGCCCAAAGAGTTCATCTACAGTGGTCTTAGCCTCCACGGATTCTG
>DATHJP010000271.1:0-5691 GCA_035489695.1 Terriglobales bacterium | reverse complement strand
TCGCAAAAGAGAGGGTGGGGCTACATGCAGACCAGGTTTCGGTCGGGGCGGTCGAAATCCGGCGTCCGATACTGTTGTGGCTTGCATTGCCGTGGTAGTTTCCTGGGTCATCTGCCAATCCTCCACAAGAACTAGTTCACTATCGCTCGCATTTTTCCATTTGGCTTGTCTGCCTTGCTCAGGGTACCCACCTGTTTGCGGCGAACCATCGGTTTCACGGGAACGATAACCGGGAAGTGCTGTCCAACACTTTCCCTACCCATGGAGTGGTATTCAAAGCCCGCTTTGCGGGCATCGGCAGGGTCATAGACGTTGCGTCCATCGACCAGGACCGGGACCTCCATCAGATCGCGAACCCGGCGAAGATCCAGTTCCTTAAATTCGTGCCATTCGGTTAGCACCAGCAGGGCGTGGGCTCCAGCAGCGGCTTCATAGGCGGTACGGCAATACGTAATCCGGCCCGACTCCTGCGGCAGAACGCGCTGCGCATTCGGCATGGCCTGAGGATCATATAAACGAAGCGATGCGCCTTCCTTCAGTAACGCTTGAATCACTTTCAGGCTGGGAGCTTCGCGAATATCATCGGTGCGTGGTTTGAAAGCCAGGCCCAACACGGCAATCGTTTTACCCTGCGGTACCCAAACTGCTTTGCGCACTTTCTTCAGAAAGAGCTCGATACGCCGGGTGTTAATGCGTTCCACCTCCCGCAGTAGTGAGCAATCGGCGCCATGCTCTTCACCAAGATGAAGAAAGGCGCGCAGATCTTTCGGAAAACAATAACCACCAAAACCGATGCCGGCCGAAAGGAAACCCGTGCCGATTCGGGGATCCAAGCCGATGCCCCGCGCCACCTGTACGACGTCGGCGCCAACTGACTCACAGATGTCGCCCACCATATTGATGAACGAGATCTTGGTCGACAGAAACGCATTCGCGGCATGCTTGATGAGTTCTGACGTAGTGAGATTGGTAACCACAATTGGACATTGCAACGGACGGTAGATATTTTCCAGCAACTCACGCGCCCGCTCTGATTCCACCCCAATCACAATGCGATCAGGTTTGAAGAAATTTTCAATTGCCCTTCCCTCCTGAAGGAACTCCGGATTGGAAGCGACATCGAACTGGGGAAGGGTAACTTGATTGCGGCCGCGCTTTCCGTTCTTGCCGTGCGGCCGCGATTCCACTAGCGCGTATCGCGCAATCGTCTTCTTCACCCACTGCGCGGTGACCGCAGGGACGGTGCTTTTTTCCACGATGAGCTTGTAGCCATTCAAATTGCGCGCGACCAGCCGCGCAATGGTCTCCACTTGCGTGAGGTCGGCTTTGCCATCATCTCCCTGCGGAGTGCCTACGCAGACGAAGAGAACGGTTGCCGCTGCGATGGCGCCGTCCACGTTTTCGGTCGGAGTGAAGAAGCCCGAGTCGAGATGCTTTTTCAGGAGTGGTTCGAGATCAGGCTCGTAGAACCAGGATTTTCCGGCCTTCAAGGATGCAATCGTTTCCGGATTCGAATCGGCGCCAATCACTTCCCACCCCAGTTCAGCGAGGCCGAGTGCGGTTGGAAGCCCTACATGGCCCATGCCCAGGACTGCGATTCGTGTTTTCGAAACATCTGTCTTCGTCGTTCGTCCATTTCCATTTCCAACCATTTTGCCGACCCCTCCAGGGTAAGTTTTCTAAACGGTAGTGAAACAAGAATCAGTTTTGCTTGTTGGTTCAAGATACATTTAGACTTCTTCAACTTCGTAACCGGAGACCCGAACCGAGATTGACCGTTTAATCAAGTCGACAGATACGACCAAGCTTTGATCAGAATTCTTCGCAACCAGTGTCCCCACCACCCCGTCGAGAGAGCCACCTCGAATACGTACGGGCCGGTTGATCTGGAGAAACGGATAAGGCTCAAAAGGAACGTCGTTGTCGAGGATGACTCGGATATCCTCTATCTGTTTGTCCGGAATTGGTGTGCCGCGTCCTTGACTTCCTACAAAACCGGCAACTCCCGGAGTTCGCAGCACAGATATTCGCGCGTCCGGGGAAGGAGAAGTACGAACGAAAACATATCCGGGGAACAATGGAAGGTCGACTTCTTTGCGGCGATCGCTCCAGCGATGAATCTGAGTTACCAGAGGTAGAAAGGCAGAAATTCCCTTGTCTTGAATTTCGTCCGCGACCTTCTTCTCATGCCGGGAACGCGTCTGGACAGCGTACCAGTTTGTCTTTTCCGTCGCGACCGAGTCGGTCTTTCCCCAATTGAGCATAGCTCCGCCCTGTCAGTCCCAGGTTGAAGTCCCGGGTGCCTATAAAAAATGGTTCTTGCGCTTGCTTTAGAACCCGGTTTCCAAACTTGCATGGAGAGCCGGGGCATTAGGGGAGAAACACCTGTTTAATGCCGTTATCAATTGCTTAACAAAATCGGTACTGCCTTCTTCTTTCCTACAGCCGGTCGTACAGATTTTGGGGAATGGGAAAAGTTCGTTTATTCAGCACTGCGCCCAGAAGCCGAACGTTGGCAGCCTCAAAGCTTTCCTTGGCTTTCAATGCCGCTTCGCGACGAGTGGTATTGGACTGCAGAACCAGGATGATCCCGTCCGACAGTCGGCCCAGCGAAATAGCGTCGGCGTACAGGTTGGCTGGCGGAGCATCAATCAACACGTAATCGAACTCGTTGCGCAGATCAGCCATGCGGCTTCGCAGTCCCTCAGAACTGATGGCGCCGGCTGATTCGGGCGAACCAGAGGGCAGAACCCAAAGATTGCTGCCGGCAATCTGCTGAGCAAAAGTCCTCATGGTTCCTGGTTGCGAAATCGCGTCCGCCCATCCCACGCGGTTTTCAATGCCGAAATAATTGTGTAGCGACGGCGTGCGCAAGTTGGCATCCACTATGCAGATCGAAGCGGTGCCTTGTGCGGCCAAGGTCGTGGCGGCGCTGGTGGAGATCCATGTCGCCCCATCGCCGTGTCCAACCGCCGAGAACACAACCAGTCGCGGAGCATCCTGGCCTGAGGTGCGGAATATTCTCTGCACCAGCTTGAGAACTTCCTCGTCACCCACACGCACGGATTTAGCGCCGTTATGCTGCTCCACTTTTACCGGCGGGGCCAGAGCCACGCGGGATGGTGACAGACCAAACTCCTGTTCCTTTTCCAGCCGTTGCAACATTTCAAACGTTCTACTCAAGATCGTGTCCTCGTTTCCCAAACCAAAGAGCCGTGGTTAGTGACCATTCTTTTTAACTGCCCCGACCGGCACTTCGAAGCCGTTTTCGGGGATTGAAGCAAAAACTGGAACCTCCAGGAAGTCGCGGACTTCGTCCGGCGTCCGGAAGGAAGGATCCATGTAATCAGCGACCAGTGCTGCGCCGCCTGCGATCATTGCCGCGAACACCAGCGCTAGCGAGATCAGTAGCAATGGTGAATAGAGGCTGAGAATCGGGTAGGTGGGAGGTTCCGCGATAATGACGTTCAGTACCCGTCGTTCGTCGAGCATGTCTTGAATACGTGCCTGTTCGCGCTTGGCTATATACAACATGAAGTTGGACTCGGCGGCTTTGACTTCGCGCACCAGGTCGTCCTGGGTGATGCCTTTCTGATCGTAGGAAAGTGCTTTTTGCTGATACGCCCGAACGATCCTCGTGTCCGCCGCAGCCTGAGCCTGATAGCCGGCCAGATCGGACTGGGCTTTGGCTAGTTCCTGATCAACCCACGTGTAGACAGGGTTCTGATCTGTGGTGTTGTCATTCAGCGGCGCCTTTTCCTGTTGTGCGATGGCCGCCTTTGTTTGTCCAATTTCCGTATCCACGTCCTGCACCAGGCGATAGCTGGGATCGTATTTCGCCATCAAACCCGTACGCTGCAATTCCAACGTGTTCAAGGTGGACTTGAGGTTGGACAGCAGGGCGGCGTTGTCCGCAGTACGCACCTGGGTTGAAATGCGCGGTGGTAATGAGGTTTTCATTGACCGCAGCTCACTAAGCCGCTGCTCGGTGGCGTGGGCATTCTTTTCCGCGGTGTGCTGATCCGCTTCAAAATCGTTGGCTTTCTCTACTGCGAGGCTGGTCTGGTTCGTGGCTGCGACCGCATCGTGAGTCTTGGCAAAATCAAGCAGGCTGGCTTCCGCGTCCGCCAGCTTTTTCCGGTAGTTTTCCGTCTGCTGGGAGAAGAAGTCGAATACCTTCGGCAAACGATTTACGGCGAGATGTTTCGCGACATAGAGCTTGGTTAAATTGTTGGTGACGCAGTTCGACTGGACGGGATCACCGTTGGAATAGGAAACCTGCATAAGGCCAGTACTACTAACGACGCTCACTTGCAGA
Organism: Terriglobales bacterium; assembly: GCA_035489695.1. Classification (GTDB taxonomy): domain Bacteria; phylum Acidobacteriota; class Terriglobia; order Terriglobales; family Acidobacteriaceae; genus 40CM-3-55-5. The sequence goes on along the minus strand of DATHJP010000271.1, from coordinate 1,373 downwards.
TCTGACGCGAGTTTCGCCACGGCGTTCGGAAAGCGCTGATCATCGTAGCCAGGCAACAGGGCAGTTATCTTACGCAGATACGGGCTATAGAATTTGGGTTCGCCCCACATCGTCATGGGACAAGCTTGCACCACCTGACGCAGCAAGTCCTCGCTCTGCAGGATCTCCGATTCGTTAGTGATGTCAATCGTTGTGGCGCTAGCGTCGGTGGGCAACTGCGGACGAGGACTGGTATCAGGGGTGACCGCGGGTTCGACGCGGTCGTGCTTGACTAGAATTTCGAAGTCAGACTCCCACTTCAGACCGAAGAAGTAAATTGCCACCAAGGCAGCCAGCAAGCTCCAGAGAAATGCGGTACGCATCAACCGCCGGTGGCGAAAACCGACCGCCACAAATTGTTTCACAGTTGAGGAGATCGACTTCGAGGCGCCGAAGCCGTTGGAGTTGCCGTTGCCGTTATGTTTGCCATTCTTTTCCATGAAGCGTCTCCCTTATGCAGCTCAGTAGGCCAGGGCCTAGTACGGTCCGAAAGTCAGCCGGAATGTGTTGTAAGGAATCAGCGGCTGAATGCTCAAGAGCTTGGATATAGTGTTCTTCGGAACGTAAAGCATGTCTCCAGGCTGCAAGTGCAGGTCCTCGGCGAGGTTGCCGGATTTCAACATGTGTTTGATATCGATTTTTTGAGCCGAAACCCAGTCTTCCGATACTCGTCGGAAGAGATACACCTGTGAATGCTTGGCCGCTCCAGTGAAGCCGCCGGCAATGCCGATGGCTTGGACCACAGTGGTATCACCGTGCAGGTCATATTTGCCTGGTTTGCCGACTTCGCCGTAAGCGACGAAGGAGGGAGTCACGAAACTCTGAAGTGTGACCGTGACCACTGGCTCATGAAGGATCTTGGTATAGGCCTTGCGTAGTGATTCCTGCATCTGGGGAGTGGTCATGCCCTCCACATGCATGTCGTCCAATCCTCGCAAGCTGACAAACCCATCCGGCTGTACCGTGACGGTCTCATTGAATTCTGGCGTGAAGGGAAAATCGAGAACGATGACGTCGCCCTTCTGAATCTGATACCGCGGATTGCGCTGTTGCAGGGGAGGCACATTCGGCGCCGGTTGAGCGCCGCTGCTGTCTGCCTTGGCCATTTCGGCGGCAGAATTTGGGGTTGCCGTTCCATCCTGATCGTGGCCATTTCCCGCGTACGTCATGCCCGCGGCCAGCAAAACCAAGCTCAAAATCTTCGCCACTCTGCTAATCATCAGTATTTCTCCTCGATCATGCGCCTTCGATCCCATCTGACTCTCGCAAAATCAACGCGCAGGTTATCAAACATGTGAGTCCTTCAGCCTTCGGCTTTTCACTTCCAATTATGG
>DATHJP010000270.1:0-3183 GCA_035489695.1 Terriglobales bacterium | reverse complement strand
CGCGTCGTCATCGTTCACCGTGATCATCATGGTGGTGTGCCGGACGAACCAGTACCAGAGTTCTTCGGGCACGGCCCTCAGCCAGACACTCAAGCCACCGATGATCATGAGCAGCAAACCGCCAGAGGCAAACTGATTCTGACCGGTCAGCATACTTTTGAGGAGATCCAACATACTTGGCCGTTTCTAACCGGCGCTTTGGCCGGAGTTCTGAGTTAGCGAACGGGAGTACCCCACGCGCAGGGGCACACACATCGCTACAACGAGCGATTCTAAGCAGGCTGAGGAATGAGAACATCCCAGCGCACATTATTTTGTTGGCTTTGCGTTAAAGGCGCTGACGACTAATTCGCGCGGTCGGATGACGCCCTAAAGCAACCCCGGCTGGTTCGCCATGGTTGCCCGCTTAGCGATTTGTGGTTGTAGTACGCCAAATCGGGCGTCCTTTCGTAGGATGATGACTCAAGATGCCATGAGTTTGGAATTTGTGCAAGAGGAAATGCGAATTCTTTAACACGAAAAATGTGCCGGCGACTGTCCCAGGGCACGAACCTTACACGGACCGCTCGCGGCAAATCCCCTTCACCAACAACGCCACAAAGACCATCTAGTTCCGATTTGGATTGTGCCTTCCAGGAATGGGAGGCCAGTGAATTATGAATCGAGGTAAATGGCGTGTTTTGAGAGCGGACGATGCGGCGCGAGACGTGCAAACCACTCTGCCATGATCTTACTTGTCACCTCTTCCGCGAAAGCTCAAGCTTGTGCCGAGGCCATTCAGCGAGCCACAACAGAAACCGCACAGATCGCCACAACATTCCGCCGCGCGGCAACGATGTTGCGGGCCCAGGAATATTCGGCAGTTATAATTGACGAATCTTTGCTAGAACGGGAGCCCGCCGAAAGCGAGACTGTGCTGCAGCACATCGGGATGGCCGTCCCCATCCATATAAATTTTGCCATCAGCGGAATTGAGCGCGTAGTGCGCGAGCTCTCGGCGGCGCGGCACCGTCGTAATAAAGAAATCGGGATATCCCGGCAGTTTGCCGAGCAAACCTTGCGTAACGAATTGAAAGGGACCATGACGGCGCTACTGCTGTCCTGCGAAATGGCGCTTCAAGTGGCCACCCTGCCGCCCGATGCCGAAGCCAGAATCCGCACCGCCTATCTTCTGGCTCAGGAGATGCGAACTCGTCTCGGTATCGCTGCATGACCGGAGTGCCCGCGACAATCCCCCCGCCCAAGCGGAGCTTGAACGGCGCACCCGACCGCATCAGGTGTCTAGATGAGACTGCTGCAAAAGTTTGCAGTACCGTTCACTTTCCCACCAGAAATCCTTCGATAACTGTTCGATTCCACCATAAAATGATTTCAGCAGGTGCGAAGAGACCGTCTACGGCGGCTCCTGGCCGCACTCGGAGGACTAGTGCACGTTCTTGTCACCGCTGACACGCTAAGCGGAGTTTGGACTTACACTCGGGAACTGGTCACGGGTCTGGTCAGCCGTGGAGTGCGCGTCACTCTGGTGAGCCTTGGCGAAATTCCCCTGCCCCAGCACGCCTCCTGGATGGATAACCTGCATGGTTTGGAATATCGTCCGACTGCGTTCCGCTTGGACTGGATGCAGGAAGGCGAGTTGGATCTGGACGATTCCTCAGCCTATCTGACCCGGCTCGTAGAAGAAATAAAGCCTGACCTGCTGCACCTCAACCAAGTGTGCTACGGCAATTTGCCAGTACGCGTGCCCCGTGTGGTGGTTGCCCACGGAGACCTCATCAGTTGGTGGCAGGCAGTGCATGGACATGAACCGAAACAAAGTCCGTGGCTGCGCTGGTACCGGAAAGTGGTTACACAAGGCTTGTCCAAGGCAAGCGCCCTGGTGACACCTACCAAATGGATGATGGACACCATTCGTGACTGCTACGGCTGCCCGCAACGAAGCATGGTGATCTATAACGGACGCAATCCAATCTTCTTCAATCCTTACGTGAGCAAAGATGACTCGGTGCTCGCTGTAGGCCGACTCTGGGATGCAGGCAAGCAAGTATCTTTGCTGACCCAACATCCGCATCCGCTTCCCGTCTGCATTGTGGGTTCGGACGCGCCAATCCAAACTTCGAAAGTCCCAATCCGTGCCGATGTCCGCCTGGCTACCGATAACGCCTATGTCGCAATTAAGGGTCCGCAGACGGAAGCACAACTGCGTAATCTGTACAGCAAGGCCGCAATCTATGCTGCGACTTCGCGCTACGAGCCTTTCGGGATGGCAGCACTCGAAGCTGCCCTCTCCCGCTGCGCCATCATCGCCAACGACATTGCTCCATTCCGCGAGACCTGGGGCGACGCCGCCCTTTACTTTCGCGCCAACGATGCAACCAGCCTGGCGGATCTCATACGCTGCCTCAGCGAGCAACGCGACTTGTGCCGTGCTTATGCGAGCCGCGCATTTCAACGAGCCCGTGAACGCTTTACTGCCAAGCGGATGATTGATGAGTACCTGCAGCTTTATCACAAACTGCTCGGCGCCCAGTCAGTAGCGGCGTGAAAGGCAATGGCTAGTGACTAGTGGCTAGTTGCTAGTTGTTGCTAGTGACTAGCGATCACTGCTTGGCATTCGTACCTGCATCGCGTTCACTAGCCACTAGCCACTTCCCACCATCTAGAACTCGACCGTTGGAAGCTGATATCTTCTCTGCGTACTCCCAAATGCATAACGGAGGCCTCATGGCTACAGTAAAAATTACGGTAAGGCCCAATGGTCCTTATCGCGTGGAAGCTCCCGAAGGATCCATCGAGTTGGTGGACGCCAATGGCAACAAGTATGACTTGACCGGCAAACCCGCTTTTTCCTTGTGCCGCTGCGGCGGTTCTGTTTCCAAGCCATTCTGTGACGGAACTCATAGCAAGATCGGATTTCAGGGAGCCGAGTTGGCGGTGAAGAAAGTTGAAGGCGGAGGGAACTAGGGACCGTTTTCTCAAGCGACGCCGCGAGATCACGGTTTGATTTCCCAAGGAGCTTTTGGGCTTGAAAATTCCATCCAACCAAGCTGAGGTCTAGATTTCTGTGCACAATAGGCGTGATAAACAGTTAGGTATGAGCCGGAAGATCACCAGGCGTGATTTCTTGAACGGCGTGGCGCTGACCCTGGGAGCGGCAATTACACCGTCCCCTCTGTTCGCCGC
>DATHJP010000269.1:0-3583 GCA_035489695.1 Terriglobales bacterium | reverse complement strand
ATCGTGCCAGCAGTGGCGTGAACATAGATCACACCGGCGCGTGCCGCTGTAGCTCTCATATTCTTCGCCGGTCTCGGGCCGGGTGAAGCGCGTGGTGTGCAATGGGAAGATTACGAGGCAGGAGGCTCAAGGCGCGTCAGTCAGTTTGGCACACGCACACCACGCTTCCGAAAACTCAGAGCAGCCTCAAGCCTGTGCCGGTGATTGAACCACTACGCACGATCTTGACTGAGCTGAGGCAATCGGAAGGCAATCCCATGAGCGGCACGATTCTCAGAGGTGAATCAGGCAAGCCACTCAACCTTGATAACCTTGCACGCCGGGTAGTGATTCCGACTCTCAAGGCTGCTGGTATCATCTGGCAAGGATGGTACTCGCTACGCCGTGGTATCGGAACACTGACCAGCACGATAGCGCATGATCCACAAGCAGCCAAGGGTATGCTGCGACACTCCAATCTGAGCACTACCATGACTCACTACATCAAGGATGTGCCAGAGGTGACGGAGCAAGCGATGTTGGCTGTGGAGAAGTTGTGCAGTGATTGTGCAGTGAAACAGGCCGGTGCCAATCAGCCTGTTGTGCAAGTACAGTAGAATCTAAAGAGTCCGAGACATGGCCCCGTAGCTCAGATGGATAGAGCAGCGGTTTCCTAAACCGAAGGTCGGGTGTTCGACTCACCCCGGGGCTACCACTTTTTCGATCCCGTCCTTCTCCGGCAACTCGTAGGTAGGACAAACACTTGCAGGAACCGCGTGTTCCCGGCGACGGGTTTTGTGTTCTCGAACGCGAAAGGCAAGGCACGCGATATCGACGCGCTGTATCGTCACGCGATGGCAAACACGCTCTCGCGTGGCGGGGTGGAGTGGAAAGGCTGGCACGCATTCCGGCGCAACCTGGCGACGACTCTTGATCGCCTCGGAGCGATCGATACCGTGATCCAGCGAGTCCTTCGACACGATGTCGAGACAACGCGCGATCATTACATCGGCAAGGGCACGACGAGCGAAGCGCAGCAATTCGTTTGACTAACCGCCTCGTACGCGACGATCGTGCGGATTAGTGGACTCGTGAATACACCGGAGGCTATCAAGTTTAATCCCCCCTACCGAAAATCGGTCACAAGGTCTTCAGCAGATCTTCAAGGAATCAATGGTCTGGTGCCGTTTCAAGGTAGGCTACCAAAGCCTGGTACCCCACCTGGCTCACGGTGCTGTTGCCCGCTGTCACCGGGCAGGGATTCGTCGGGGCTGTGTAGCAATTGGCCAAAGCCTCCTCCGCCGTCTGGAGTACCGTCTGGGTTTGATCGTTCAAGAGGTCAAGGTCCGCGCCCGCAACCACCAAACTTTCGACGATATGCAGATCCCCGACCCAAGCCGCATCGTGCGCTGCTGTCCATTGGTTCATGGCTTGGTGGTTGATGTCGATGCCAGGAACTGTAAGCAGGTAATCTGCCACTGCGTCCTGACTGTTGAAGGCGGCGTCGAGCAGCGGCGTTTTGCCGCGGCCAGTATCGGCCTGGTTTACGTTCGCCCCGGCTGAGACCAGGTACATGACGACATCGAGATGGCCGTTGCCCGCGGCCGGTTCCAGCGGGGGCGCTCCGTCGGCGTTCGGATTGGCAGAGTTGACATCAGCTCCTGCTGCTACATCGGCTTTCGTAGCCGACAAGTTGCCATTGGCCGCGTCGCTCCAGAGCTGCTGGTTGAGGTTACTGCTGGATGCCGTGGGAGTGGCGCCCCCGCAGCCAGGCAAAAGAGTGACTCCGAGGATCACGATGATCAGTATGAGTTTCATGGGTTTTAGTTGAGCGTACAAGCCCTATGGCGGGCGAGACCGGCAATCAGCAAGCCCCGTTGGCTGCTCTTTAGGCCCGAGGCCAATACCCAGCACTTTTGGCCGTCCTCCGCTCCGTCCATGCTAAAGCAAGCTGGATCCGCGGGCCGAGAAACAGGCCACTTACTTCGAACCCGGAATTCCGGCGTTTGTTGCGCAGGGAGTGTCGGATATAGCTCGCATCACGGAATCTAGCTGCGCCTTGCGGTCAGAAGTAGCGGCCCTGCTACTGGAGTTGGAGACGTGTCTGGACGTTAAGAAGCCATCAACATTCTGATTGCTGAGCCGAACTCCCGAGGTAGCCAGGTTGCGCTCCGCAGCTTGGAGTTGCACCGCAGTTCCCGAAATGGGCAGGCATGACCAAAGGATTGCTGGTGTAACGTGCAATTCCGGAGGACTCTGGAGTACACATAGCGTTGGGACATTGATGAAAATTAAACTTCTTCGGTTTCCGTTTACCGCCGCCGCCGCCGTTTTCGCCGTGATTGTCGTGTCCGCAGCGTTGATTGGCGACATCAACCTGATTGAACTGCCCATTGCGCTCATGAACCGCATCGAGCAACACGAGGTTGATGACGTTCTCACTGCGCTCGTGCTGGTAATTGCGGCGCTGCTCACCGATAGCTTTCGCGCCGCGCGTCGGGAAAAGCGCGAGGCTGAGCGTCAGGCGGAGCGAGAGGCTGAGCAACTGAGAGTGGTACACGTGACGATGAGAACCGTGCAAGACATCGTGAATAATTGCCTCAATCAGTTACAGGTACTTCGCATGGCTGCGGAAGATCTCGTGCCTGAGGAATCGCTGGGAGTTTTTGATAAAGCAATCCAAGAGACATCTGCAAAACTGAAGGCGCTGGGAGATCTGGAAGTTTTCGCGGAGAAGCAGATGGCAGTTGGCAGCAGTTTAGATGTCAGCAGGCCTTCTATTCAGAGTGGCCATTGCCTTCCCACAAATGAAATTAGTCGCTAACGTCGTTGGACGTCATCGAGTTCGCAGCCCTGTTGGATGTGTCGTGAATGGGCGGAGACGACCGTGTAGGGCATGCCCAGAAAGCGCTTGGCAACGATCCCAGTGACTTCGAGGCAATTGAAATCCTGTTCCCTCACTTTTCCCAGGATTCGCTGCAATGCGTTTTGGACCTTCTTTGCTCCAATAGCGCCAAAGAACATCACCTTAACTTCTGCCGCCATGAAAAAGAAGTTCCAGCCGGCGGCCTGGATTTTGCGATCAAGGCCGAAGCCATCCAGCGCTTTGAGTTGGCTCCAGTTTCCTGAGCGGGGCTCACTCTCCAGCCCGAGGAGTTCTGTCATCATGGGCCACTTCTTCATCAGAATTGTGCCGACTTGAATGGTTGATGGCATGAACTTTCCCAGAAAACCCGCTGCGCTATTAAGCTCGCGCCAGCGCCGTTACGACGATCAACAACAGCGAAATCGCTAGCAGCGCACCGCTGCCTAGAAGAACGACTTCGCTAACCAAGTCGGGTTTCAAAATATCTGCCCGAAGCATTTCATTTCTCCCGCGAAGACCAGACTCGCACATTTGCGCCTGAAATACTGTGCAGAAAGGCTCACTCCGGAAGCCCGCGACTAAATAGAGTTCCCTTTTTGTAGGCTATAATCGGCTTCTATGAAGTCGGCGGCCGTGGCAGCTAAGAAAAAGCGTGAGTTTGACCCCAACACCTTCCTGGACGATTGGCGAGGGCCGGAAGACTCTAGCGGTTCCCAAAAAGCAAATGGTATTCGCACA
>DATHJP010000268.1:0-3439 GCA_035489695.1 Terriglobales bacterium | reverse complement strand
CGGACGTATTTCTTCCTGGGGCCGAGCTGAAAACTGGCCAATTCGAGGATTTGGACGACGACGTTTCGGTGAGACGCTCCACCCGGAGGCTCCTTCACTCAGCCGGACTGCGGGCGGAGGCCTTCGCATCGGCGGAAGAGTTTCTGATGTCTGGACGAGCGGAGGAGACAGCCTGCCTTATCCTTGATCTGCGGATGCCGGGCATGAACGGCCTTCAGTTGCAGCGGCGCCTGACCGAGGCCGCAAATCCGATTCCAATAATTTTTCTCAGTGCGCATTCCTCTGCCGATGAGGAGCGCCGGGCGCTACAGGCAGGCGCTACACAGTTTCTGCAAAAACCTATCAGCAAAGAAGTGCTGCTGCTCGCGATTGGCAAGGCACTCAAACTATGAAACGACGCCCTGAATGCCATTCTCTACTTTGACAATGAAGTGCTCGGGCTACCGGTTCACAAGGTGGACGCACTGCGTGCCAAACGACCGGCTCAAATGCGCCACGCCCCCAGAGTCAGTGAAACCCAAGCGCTGCTACACGCCATCCAGGATGAAGCCGGGTATCCAACCAATCTGATCGCACGCATGCTTTACGGCTGCGGATTGCGAGTCGCGGAGCCCCTGAATCTGCGCGTCAAAGATGTCAATCTCGACCGATCCAGTTTATGTATTCGGGGAGCCAAGGGTGGAAAGGACCGGGATAAAATACACTTGCCCTTCGCGATCAACGGCGATGCCGGAACCAGGATACCGAGAATGAATCCTTCGTGGGCAACAGCGATCTCTTCACGATCCTGGTGACAGGCGGGCAACCCAAGCAAATCACCACTAACCGCGGCGGTGACACTACCCCGCTCTATTCACCGGATGGCCGTTACATCGCTTAATCTTCCACGCTCCGCACCGATCAGGAAACAGATCAGGCGCGGCTTTTCGTTTACGACCGCCGCTCCGGATGGGAGCGCCGGTCTGAACATGGGGTGAACGCGGCGTTTTCCGCTCCGAGATCGTCCGGCTTCACCATGAACATCCCTGATCCTTCATGCGGTAACTCTTGCCTTCAAGGACGACGGTTTCGGCGATCCCTCCGCCGGGCTCGCCACCTTCACTCTACTTCAAGGGATGCACATACCTTCCAAACTCCTCTTCTTCCCGGATGAGAACCATTGAGTGCTGCACCCAGCCAATAGCGTGCTCCGGTACCATACGGTTCTAGGCTGGATGGACCAGCGGACCAAACCCGACCAGGCTGATTACGAGGGCCTCAAACGGAAGGCACACCAGCCCTGGTGACCTCTGGCATTTTCGCAAGCTGCGCTGCTCGTGGAAGGCTAAATCAAGGCCCGTTCCGGCTCGTGTATCACCAGTCGGACCACCACCTGAGATTTTACGAGAAGCCGAACGCATCGATGTAAACCGTAAAGCAAAAGTCATATCCTCGATTCGGACAATCGGATTTCAACGCCAAGCTGTTCTCATTTTGCTTGGGTCTCCTTTCCGGCCAAGTACAAAAGTCCTTCGGGCACCTGACTGCGCCAATGGATTGGATCGTGCCGAGCGCCTGCGACCTCTATGTAGCGGACGGGATAACCCTTTTCCTGCAAAGCTTGCACTAAGTGTTGGTTAGCATCGATGAATACCGGTCCTCCTGGCGTTGTCCTGGTTTCCTGCGAGCCAACATCGATGTAAAACCGCAGGCCAACTTTCGGTGAATGTTTAATTTGCCGGGTGAGCCATTCGGGTTCTTCGACTCCGCCCTCATTACCACGCCAGAACGCACCGCTTTGGGCCAAGATATTGCCAAAAAGTTCCGGATGCTTCCAAGCAACATAGGCGGCTCCTGACCCTCCTCGACTGAATCCACAGAGGATCACATGGCTCGGATCAGTTGAAACTCTCCACTTCTTCTGAATCCAAGGTAACAGTTCTTTGCCTATGAAATCGGCGAACAAAGCGTGATTGTCCAAATCTTCTGCGGCGGCTTTTGCACTTCCATTGTCGACCATCACGGCGATCATGGGCCAGATCTCATTAGACGCGATCAAGTTATCAAGGATGGTTGGAACCGGAATCTCGATTAGATAAGACGGCCCATTAAAACAGATCAAAAGCCTGTAAGGCACTTTTGCGTCAGAATGGTAGTCCGAGGGCGTGTAGACCCAAACCCTCCGCGCCCTGGTATTTCCTTTGTCCTCGACTGTGAACATCTCAATTTTGCCCGTAGGAGTTCCGGGATGAACGTCCGTGCAACGCGCAGATGGGCTTTCTCGAAACAGAAGCATTGACGTTTTCAGCCACTGAGAATTATCGCCTTTGAGATCCTGTGGAATTACCGAAAGCACTTCGTCCGAAACCACGAATCGATTTGGATTGAAGGGATCGGCAACTCTCCCCAAAGATTCGCCCTTAACTGTCGGAAAAAAAGCGTAGAAAATCGGCGTGCTCACATCCATCACTTCCGTCAAGAACCAGAGGTCAGTATCCAACAGCCTTGTCATTTGCCGCCCGAATACGCCCACATCGGTCGTTCCAGGAGCGGCACGCCAAACGAAAGTCACCAGGATTCTTCCGGGTTCATTTGTGATCGGTTCAAAGAGCGGAGAATGCTCCAATGGCATTGCCGCCCAAAATTGCGACAACGCGAGCGCTTCGCCATTCGCAATGCGCTTTTTGAGTTGCAACAAACGAGGGCTCTCGTGCAGCGAACTAATCAATAATTTCTTCGGTGGAATTCCTGGGTTTTGGGCGCATATCGAACGTCCAGGGACGACAAGAACTAGCATCACGCAAAGCAAGTGTGCCGCATTGACGATTGATTGTGCCATGTTGTCTTTAGGTAAGTTCTCCCATCGATCCGCGCGATTCGTGTAGAATCTTTGCACCCATCGCTTCACACGCTAAATGGTCATCGCTTAAACGGCCTAACGACCCAGCGACCCGGCACATGAGGAGCCACGGTTGCAACCGGAGCGCGAGGCTGCCGCTCGATGCAGCGCATGGTGTCATGTCTCTTGCTTCCTCCGCCTACCACCGGCGTTCCACCACCGTGAGATTCGCATTTGCCAGAAGCTTTGCCTCCAACTCTTCCGTTAGGTAAGCCGATGCGGTAAAAGGCAACTCGGTCGCCTTGCCGTTCTCAATCACAATCTGTCCTGCCGTGTCTGTCTCGTAGAAGGTGCCCCGCACCAAGGTCATCGGGCCGCCTTTTGCAGGGTAGATAACTTCGACTCCGCCGAGGAGATTGGAGTGAACTTTTTGTATAAGCTCAGCTTGTGACAACTTTTGGGTAGGGTGGGCTGGTCGAACGGTGACGAACCACCCGATGAGCGCGGCCAGAACCAGCAGGCCGAAGGAAACCACCAGAACGTTTCGTTTCATAGGTTAATAGCGTGTTGAGTCGTGAAAAGCCGCTGACACCTAACGATGTTCAGACTGCCGATTAGCCG
>DATHJP010000267.1:0-7475 GCA_035489695.1 Terriglobales bacterium | reverse complement strand
TCGGCGTTCCTGCAGTTACTCGACATTCGAGAACAAAAGATTGACCGCAAACAGCTCGACGTCTTCGAGGTTTTTACCCGCTATTTGGCAGCCGTGGAGCAGGCAACCGCCGCAGTAGATACAATGTTGGATTCCTCCGGGTCAGGTAGTTCCAGGTAGTGTCAGGATCGTGCTTTCGAGGAGAAAACAATGAGCAAAGGCTTGATCGTGATCATCGTTCTGATTCTGATCGCGCTGGCGGTCTTCGGACAGTACGTAAGCGTCCGCAATACGCTGGTGACGAAAAACGAAGCCGTGAAAGCGGCCTGGTCGCAGGTGGACATCGTGCTGCAACGCCGCGCCGACCTGATTCCAAACCTGGTCGAGACCGTCAAGGGCATTGCGAAGCAGGAGCAAACCGTTTTTGGCGATATCGCCAAAGCCCGCTCGCAATTGCTTTCCGCCGGCACGCCGTCAGAAAAGATTGCCGCCAACCAGCAACTCGACGGCGCACTCGGCCGCTTGCTGGCGATTGTTGAGAACTATCCACAACTGAAATCCAACGAAAACTTTCTGCGTCTGCAGGACGAATTAGCAGGAACCGAAAACCGCATCGCAGTTGAGCGTAAGCGCTACAACGACAATTTGCAGGACTACAACACGTACATTCAGAAATTTCCTGCAAACATATTCGCCCGCTGGGCTGGTTTCAAGCCAAACGAAGCGTACTTCGCCGCTGCCGAAGGATCGAGGCAGGTACCCAAAGTAGACTTCACCACGCCGAACGCGGTACCCCAACCCGCGCCCGCAAAATAGTGTGGAAGCCGATTTTGCCGTCGAGCTCGGGGCAGACGATGAAGTACTCGATCTGCCCTGGGCTTCCGCGGATTCGGCGGTTCGCTATTACGATCTGAAGCGCCAGCCTGACCTGTTGCTGTATCTGGAAGAGGCGCAGCGAGTGCCGGCTCTCGGCGAGTTTCTTGCCGCCATCAATTCAGCCTCCAGTATTTTGGAAACCGCGAAGTGCGATACCTGGCATACAACCGAGATGCAGCCGGAAGAAGAAATCCTCGGGGCGAATTGCAAATTTGCCTCCTACATCGATCTCTTATTCTCCGATGAACCGAAGCGATTCTCCTTCTCCGAACACGAGCAGATAGCGGCCCGCCTCACCCAGCTCTTGAGGCGAGTTCCTGAAATCCCCGCAGCTGCTGAATTCCTGGTCCGCCGCTGCCATTACCATCACGAAGATGAGACTCGCGATGGTTTTTACATCACGTTCTATTTGTTTGGATACGGTGACGATGAGCCACAGGCGCAGCAGCGCTGGGCGATTGGATTGAAGCTAGTGGAGAATGCTATCCGCCAGATTTCGGTCGCGAGCTAGTTTTAAGTTGCTTTCACCGGCTTGCGCAACCGGCCCGCTATTTCTGCTCGGCGGCCTTTTAGCTCAGTTCGCACTAGCGAAAGTCCAAGCATGAAAAAGAAGATGGCAACCAGACCAAGCGATGCCGTAGGAATATCCACGGCATGTTTGGGAAGAATGGAAATCCGCCCATACACAAATTCGATGTGTACCCAGTAAACCAGCAGGGAAGTCTGTCCCAGTTGAATCAGCGGGCTGAATCCCCATTGCCCCGCTCCCCAACGGCACCATGCATAAGCTGCCGCCAAAATCGCCAGTAGCCAGCCCACCCGGATCAGGAAAAAATTCGGACTGGTATGCCAGAAGTCGATGACCGCATAGAGTTGCACGGGCCGCGTATTCAGCCAGCGTCCCAGATAAATGAAGCCGATTCCTCCCGCACCCCCGAGTGCGAATGTCCTAGCCTCATGCTTCCGCACCCAATCACTCAGCAGAAAGAATCCAACGGCCAGCCCGACGAACGCAAATGCGCTCCAGGGAAATATTGGAAACAGCCAGCTCTGCGGCTCGTTAAGATTGTGTACGCCGTTGACGTAAGACTCCAGTGGCCAGGGCAGCCAATGCGGACGCCAGTTCGTCCACACCATCGGCGACAGCAAGGAAATAATTGCAGCCACACTGGCTGCCATCAAGCTCAACGCTAGTCGGGGCCGGCTTATACGCGTGAGTGACAAAACTATCCAGCAGCCAAGACCCATCAGCATCCCCATCAGAATCATAGAAACGCCAATCGCATTGAGGATGTCCACCCGCAGCAAATCGCTCCATGGCGCCCAGCCCCATGAAACAACGAATTCCTGTAGGCGGAACAACAGACCGAGCGCCAGGATCTCCGCCCCTCGGCGGATAGTAGTGCGAGCAATCTGACCCGGTGGCAACCCCTTCAGACGTAATTTATCGGTCACGATCGCAAACGATATTCCGGCAAGAAACAGAAATAGAGGCGCCGGCAACGTCCCAAGCACCTGCGACCACATAAAAAATTTGCTCTGGCGCGCGGCGCCACCCAGCCAGGAGTCGTAACAGTGCGTCTGAAACATCACCAGACAGGCCAGACCCCGCGCCCAGTCGATGTAAGCCAGACGAGTTGAGGAAGGAGATGGCACGCGCTGCGCTAGTATCCCTGCCAAGAGCAATCGCGGCAGTATAAGGCAGCAATCGGTGAATCGGCATCGCAGCAATGCTGGAAGTGGTCGAAAGCCTATGCGATACTCAGTTACGGATAATCGTCCGGCCAGGAAATGCGGGCGCGTAGCTCAGGTGGATAGAGCATCTGCCTTCTAAGCAGAGGGTCGCAGGTTCGAGTCCTGCCGCGCCTACCAGATTTATTCGCGATACCTTTTGACCAGACTGCTGATGATGGAAAGGAAACTTGCGACGCTTTCATCCTTGCTGATGAAACAATCCACTTCCCCCGAGGCCTCGGGCGCCTGTCCCGAATAGAGCACCACCGGGATATGGGGCTTCATTTTTTTCATCCGAGCAGCTAGGGCAACGCCGGTGGTTCCGCGCAGCATGTGGTCGGAGAGAACCAGGCACACTGGCTGCCGTCGCAGAATGGAGAGGGCTTCCGAGCCGGTACTGGCGGCGAGAACTTGGTAGCCTTCTATCTCGAGAACCGCTTTGCGCAGCCGGAGATAGGCTTTGTTGTCCTCTACGCACAGGATGGTTGGTTGGCTGGATTGAGCATGCGCGAGACTCTCGCCAGTCACCTTGTTCGCCATAGTAACTCGAAAGATAACCAACCGGCGAACTGGAAACTGGTCAATATTGCTCACTTCCGCCAAAAAGTCATGATGCGTGACAGGCCGAATGGCGGGGCAATTACGCCTCCTATGCAGGTGTCTTTCTGGGCTTGTGTTCACAGGCAGGCGTGTTGATGCAGGAATCTGGCAGCACTAATCTTTCGACTGGTTTTCCGTCGATAATGTGCGAGTCGATGATTTCGTCCACATCTGCGAACGTGACGTGGCCATACCACACCGCATCCGGATAGATCACGAGATTCGGGCCATGCTCGCACTGATCCAGACAACCCGACTGATTGGCTCTCACCTTCGACTTCAACCCGCGTTCCGCCAGTTTTTGTTTGAATAATTTCTGTAGCTCTGCCTTGGCATTGGGATCGCAGCAACCGCGCGGATGTCCCGGCGGACGTTGATTCCCGCAAATGAAAATATGTTTCTCGAACTTCGGCATCAAGACAAATGTACAGGATTGCGCGGCGAGAGATGTTGGAGGACTAATCCTTGAGCGGAACCATGGGCTGATTATCCAGACAGAACGTAGCCACTCGCTGCAGCCCGCCTTGGGCCTGGGTTACGACTCGCACCGGACCATAACAATAGACGGCATGGCCATTTTCAGCCAGATACCAGCGTCCGCCGGTGTGGGCTTGTTGCTGCTTATGGGTTCGATCCGCAGGAGCACGCGGAGGCGCGGCCAAATGAGAACCGGGAATAGACAACGACAACAGAAGCGTTGCTAGAAACTTCATGGGTCATTTCCGGGCCCGTGGATTTAGATGGAGAACAGCGCTCTGCGTTCGTCCGCCACGTCGGAAGTATTTCTTGGCGGTCTTAGCGGAGCCGGTCTCCGGAGCTTACCTGGGTTTCGATTGCTCTTGGCGTTGTCTCGCGGGGTCGCCTGGGACGACGGAGCTTGCGCCTGGGAGTGAGCATTCGCCTCAGCCTGGGCCTGGGCTTGAGCGCGTTGCTTCTGAAACAAACTGGTCTTCATACCGGTCAGTTCGCTACTGTCTCTGAACAACTGTTTAATTAAAAACCGTTGGGAATCGATGGTCCGCCCCTGCTCTACGACCAGCGTGGCCATGAGTGCGTAGGAGATCAGAAATAGCACTGTGAGAAGGGGAAGCATCGACGACTGCTTCGGCTTCGGCATCACGTTCGCGTGATCCGTCATCAAGTCCAGCAAGAGGCACCCCGATCGCGCCGCAAAGAACGGCAAGCTCTGAAATGCAGCTTGGACGCCAACGGCAGGGATAATTTCAACCTATTAGAAACAGGTTACTTAATTCGGGTTGGCCGAGAGGTGCTGAAGAAAGTCAGCGCAAGTTGCTGCACATTATGAGTAACAGGTATGCGTTACCTCGGTGCCTGAGCCATCATGTGGAGGATGTCGGGAAGGGTTCTCTTCTACTTGCCGCCCAGCAACAGCTTGGCAATCGTGGCCAACTGCATGTTGGACGTGCCTTCGTAAATCTTCCCAATCTTGGAATCCCGCCAGTATTTCTCGACCGGGTAATCCTTGGTAAATCCATACCCACCATAGATTTCAATGGCCAGGGAGGTTACCCGCTCCGCGACCTGGGAGCAGAACAACTTGGTCATGGCAGCTTCTTTGACGAACGGGACGCCTGCATCCTTCATGCGGGCGGCGTTGTACACCATCAAGCGGGCGGCCTCGATTTCGGTGGCCATTTGCGCAATTTGGAACTGTACCCCCTGAAAATCGGCGATCGTCTTTCCGAATTGCTTGCGTTCCTGGGCATACTTGCAGGCATACTCCCACGCGCCTCGCGCGACCCCCGCCATCTGCGCCCCGATTCCTATGCGGCCTTCATTCAAGGTCTCAATTGCGATCTTGTAGCCCTTGCCGGCCTCACCGAGGACGTTGTTTTTGGGTACGCGACAATCTTCCAGCACAAGCTCACAGGTGGACGACGCGCGAATCCCCAGCTTGTCTTCCTTCTTGCCCACGGTGAAACCCGGGAACTCCTTCTCCACCAGGAACGCCGTGATTCCCTTGTAACCAGCCGCGGGATCGACGGTGGCGAAAAGCACAAAGAGTCCCGCCTCCTTGGCATTGGTGATCCACAACTTGCGGCCATTGAGGACGTAATCGCTGCCTTTTAGCTCGGCTTTTGTCTGCAACCCAAACGCATCCGACCCGGAACCAGCTTCGCTCAGGGCGTAAGCGCCGCACATATCCGCGGCCATGCGAGGCAGATAACGCTTCTTTTGTTCTTCTGTGGCCCATCGCAATAGGGCATTGTTAACCAGCGTATTCTGCACATCGACAATGACGCCGGCAGAGGCGTCTACGCGTGAAAGTTCCTCGACCGCCAGAATCGCCTCGAAGAACTTGCCACCGCCGCCACCATACTGCTCCGGAATCTCGATGCCCATCAACCCCAGCTGGAAAAACTCATGAATCAGGTTTTTGTCGAAGACGCCCTTTTCGTCCATCTCCCGGACCAGCGGGCGGACTTTCTCGTCGGCAAACTGGCGAATGTTGTCGCGGAATAGGATCTCGTCTTCCGTAAAAGCAGTCAGTGGGAGAGGTGATGGCAGTTGCAATGTGGTTTCAGACATATAAGGATTTTGGGCTAACCGAAAATTCTAGCACTAGATACGTGGGGCGGCGAAACGCCGGTATTCCCTCGAAAGGCCGCACTTCGTTAGTTGGCCGCCCGGGCTTGGGCCAAATAAAGGAGCCCAGAAACAAATGACATGATCGGAACAACCTCCAACAGGAAGATTAGCCAGAGAAACTCCGACAAGAATTCTCCATTGACATTACCTACGATGGGAAGAAATGCACTGTCGTCGCCCTGACTTGGGGTCCAAAGCTGCCTTCGAACCAAAACAATGAAGACATACAGTATTTAACACGATTGCGGTTTTCCATGCGACATTCCAGACCAAACGCCATTGCGAATCGCTTCGAGTCTTGCGGCGCGCAAACAGCCAAACTGCAGCCGTCAAAATCGTAACTATTAGGCCCATTTTTCCAACCACCGAAAAGGCTTGATTGCGCTGATAAAACCCTCCACGAATGAGTGAGCTGATACTGTATCTCCACCAGATCACAAGGCAACAAATGGCCCAGTTCGCGAAAATAAAAATCAGCAATACTATGTTAGCCTTTGCCCGATTCATTGCATCTCTCTCGGCAGCCGTGAAGCGACCTGGAAATTCGTATAATCGCCGACTGTAGAGTCCGCCCGCTGCAGGATATCCTGCAAGCTGCGGCGGTTCGGCCGTGAAAGTGGTGATATAGAAGGTGATTTGTAAGAGATGCCTTCAGGCCATCAGCTGCGTCCAGCCGAGTACACCATCTTCAACCCATCGGCCTGAAGAATGCGCTGGATCTGATTCCGTGCGTGTACCGCCCAAGGTCCAGTCGTATCCAGCTTCACATAGGCTCGCCAATGCCGTAATGCTTTCCGTGGCTCCTTGATCTTTTCATAGGCGAGCGCCAGATTGTAATGAGCATCGGCGTATGTGGGTGCGAGTTGCAGTGCGGTGTTGTAGGTCTGAATCGCTTCGGCCACTCGCCCAGTTTCGTCGAGCACATTGCCCAGATCGAAGTAAGCCAGAGCGTAGCGCTGATCCACCTCGATGGCGTGGCGATAATGCTTCTCCGCCAATGGGTACTCCTGACGGTTGTAGTAAAGCGTTCCCAGGTTGATATGCGCAGCGGCGTGAGCAGGATCCAGTTCCAGCACTTTCTGATAAATCGCGATTGCCTGAGCCTGATGGTTGGGGTCCTCTTCCAGCGCAATCCCGCGAGCAAAAAGCTCGTTCACATCCGACGATGGAGGTTCAGGCCTCGGGCTTGATATCGGCGTGCTCATGACGACTTTCTGCAGGGGAGAGAAGTCGAACATGAACTGTCCTGCGATGGGTTCGACTAGCCTGCCCTGGTGACGGAAGGCAACACGATGCCCGGTAATGAAGGATCCCGCTTCGACCAGCGGATTCTCCATTCCTGCCACCTGCTTCTGCATGGCCTGCAATGATTCCCGTATGACTGCGGGCCGGACTTTGCGGGCGCACAGATCACGCACCTTCTTTACTTGCAGCAGATCAAAAAAGGAATAGCTTTCGGCGGCGGCAACCAGTTCGGCCTTTTCCCAAGCTGCCAACTGACGCGCCGTGAGCCGAAGTATGCGAAGCAGATCCGCTCGACTGTATCGGTACACGGTGATGATGGGCTCTCTTCGCGTATTATCTGGAACCTTGCTCGCCATTGGCAAGGAGAAACTAGACTCTAAGGGAATCTATCATGACAACTTGCCCGATGGCGGTGCACAAGGTGAGGAAAA
>DATHJP010000266.1:0-2372 GCA_035489695.1 Terriglobales bacterium | reverse complement strand
CGGTCGAGGAGATCCGGTCTGAAGATGAAGCTCCTCCTGAGGAGATGGACAAGAGCGCTTAATACATTGATGGACATCTATGTATTAGATTGATGATTGTCGATGTATTGGACAGATGCCGGCGGGACGCCGGCGCTACGGGAAATGCGTACGGCAGCTTAGGAGCGGACGATGACAACAGCAGCGGAAAAGGCAGTTGAGGCGGACAAGACTTCGGCGCCGGATAAACGGAAGGCGTTGGGACGAGGGTTGGAATCGTTGCTGCCTGGCGGGCCTCGAGTGGTTGCGGGGACAGCGGCGGCTCCGGTGGTGGATTCGGCCAACAGCATAGTTTTGCCGGAGATTCAGGCGCAGGCAGCGCGGGCTGCGGCGGGAGACGCGGTGCTGCAGATTCGGCTCGAGGATATTGAGCAGAATCCTTATCAGACACGCGATCGCTTTGACACGGAGCTGTTGCAGGAGTTGGCGGAATCAATCCGTGCCAACGGAGTGGTACAGCCGATCGTGGTGCGTCCGGGGAAAGATGGGCGCTATGTCCTGATTCTGGGGGAGCGGCGCTGCCGGGCGTCGAAGCTCGCGGGCAAAGAGACGATCTCCGCGATCGTGCGCAAAGTCTCCGACCAGCAAGCGGCGGAGATGACCATTGTCGAGAACCTGCAGCGGCAGGATCTGAATTGCCTGGAACAGGCGCACGCTTTTGCCCAGTTGAGCCAGGTTTTTCATTTGACGCAGGATCAGATTGGACAGCGGACAGGATGTTCGCGCGAGAGTATCTCAAACTACATGCGGCTGCTGAAGCTGCCCGCGTCGGTGCAACAATTTTTGCGCGAAGGACGTCTGGGTTTCAGCGAAGCGCGCGTGTTGCTGACGTTGCTCGATCCGAACCTGATTCCCAAGATTGCTGATGAGGCTGTCCGAAAACATTTGTCGGTGGAGCAACTGGAAGATTTGGTTTTCGACACGAATGTCCCGCTGCAGAAGCAGGATCAACCAGGGCGAGGCGCGCGCTGGGTGGATCCGAACGTAAGAGCTGCGCAGACGGAACTGGAACGGGTGCTTGGAGTGCGCGTCCGAATTCGCGATCGCAAAGGGAAAGGGAAGATTGTGATCGAGTACGCGACGCTGGAGGACTTTGATCGGGTGGTGGAAATGCTCAGAGGGAAGCAGTAGGGAATTTTCGATCTACGATGTACGATTTACGATCTGAAAATCAACGGCTGAGACCGTGATGGTGCGGGATGTCGTGCTTCCCACCCTTTGCTAACAGCAAAAGGATGAGGCACCCTCACTTGACGTACTGCCCGCGAAAGATGGGCCACCTGCCCGAAATAAGTGATCTCGACGGCTCACTACTCGCCGCGTACGGTCTGTCCCGAGTGCCATGCAAGGATCAGGCTGGAGGAAGTAGTGTTCACTCCTCAATTTCCTTGCCCACATTGCGGTGAGCAGATTCATATCTCGGATACTTACCGACGCGTGATGAATTGGGTCATCTACCTGCTTGGGTTCATTATTCCGTATCTCATCGGAATTAGATCCTGGTTTTTACTATTGGCGTCGATACCGTCAATATGGGTCTTAGCGGGCTATGGGCATACCTCGGCGTATATTTCCTTCCGCCAAAGCTAACCTCGGTTCGTTCAGAATCAAAATATCCTTCAATTCTTGGGCTTGGCCCGCGATAGAACCCGTGGTGGTGGTGGGTTTGTCAAAGCATAATTCCGATATTTTTAGTTAGATCCCATCAAGATCTCAGTTCTTGGTTCTCAGTTCTCAGATGGATAAGAATCTGACTGGTAAACTGGTGGGATAATCAGCCTGGTCGGTGAGCATAACAGTCTTCCGACGTTCCATTCTTGGGGAGAAGTGGGAATTGGTCGAGGAAAAGGTACTGCAATCGGTGGCTATGCAGTTGATGAATGGCGAGGAAGTCGTGCTGGATGATCAGAAGTTGCGGGTGAAGCGGGTGGGGAGTGGCCGCTTGCGACAGGTGCAGTTCGAACTGAATGGGCGGAAGTTTGAGGCCATCGAGCAGAATCGGATGAAACCGAGTCGATGGGGAAAACTGGCGCGCGAAAAACACCAAGTTGTGCAGTTCCGCGATGTGGTTACCCACAAGTATGTGGCGGTGGCAGTCGATGGCGAGGTTACTGAGTATCGGTGAGGCCGAACCTGATGTTATCTTGATGGCGGCCATCCCTAAACATGGAAGTTCTTGAGAACCTTTTTGAGCGGCATTTTCACTGCCCAGTGGGGCGAGTACAGCCTTTGCAAGGGGAGCTGGGCGGTTCGGGGCGGAAGGTCATCCGGTTACTCAGCGAGAAATTCAGCGCGATTGGCATTTTGTATGGCGTACGCGAAGAGAATGCGGC
>DATHJP010000265.1:0-2429 GCA_035489695.1 Terriglobales bacterium | reverse complement strand
GCGCCAAAACTACTGTTCTCGCTCCCCACACGGGAAAAATTCAAGCCATGAAACATGATGAGAAGACGATCAAAATCAACGTCGATCGCTCTCTGGATGAAGCCGACGCAAACGATTTCGACGCAGTGCTGCTTCCCGGTGGCGCGCTGAACGCAGACGCTCTCCGCGTAATTGATGCCGCCCAGGAATTTGTTCGAAGTGCCGATGAATCAGGCAAGCCCATCGCCGTGATCTGCCACGCCCCGTGGTTGCTGGTTTCTGCAGACCTCGTCGACGGTCGCACCATCACCTCATATCACACCATCAAGGATGATATCCGCAATGCTGGCGGGAACTGGGTGGATAAGGAAGTGGTTCGCGACAAAAACTGGGTCAGCAGCCGTCAGCCGTCCGATATCCCGGCATTCAACCGCGAAATGATCAAACTGTTCAGCGAGCAGAGAGAAAAATCAAAGAAGGCAGCTTAGGCAACTACGGAGCTACGGAGAGCCGCCGTGAGAGGACGGCGGCTCTCCTGGCCAATCCATCCACTTCAGCAGCGTGCTACACTCCCTTTTCTGCTGAAGTCATCTGCATGCCTGACTTGACCTTCCTCTCAGCCGTTTCAATGGCTGAGCAAATCCGCAAGAAAAAACTGGCGCCATTTGAATTAGTCGAAGCGCATCTCGCGAAGATCGACAAGTTGAATCCGCAATTGAATGCTTTCGTCCAGGTAGACTCTGAGGCCGCTCTTCGCCAGGCGCGCTTAGCCGAGCATTCGGTGACCCAGGGCCAAAGCCTGGGGCCGCTGCATGGCGTCCCGCTCAGTATCAAGAGTTCAATCAATGTAGGCGGAGGATTTCGTTGCGAATCCGGAACAAAATTACGCGCCGGCTGTGTGCCTTCGCCGGATGCTCCCTTGGTCGCCCGTTTGCGCAAGGCGGGCGCAATCATTCTTGGAGTTACCAACACTCCAGAGCTGCTGATGGCCTGGGAAACCGATAATCTTCTCTATGGCCGCACCAACAATCCCTGGGACCTCTCGCGCACGCCGGGCGGATCGAGTGGTGGAGAAGCTGCTGCCATCGCTTCCGGGTGCTCAGCAGGAGGTGTGGGCAGCGATGGCGGTGGATCGATTCGCGTCCCTGCGCACTTCAGCGGCATCTGTGGGCTCAAACCGACTCCGGGCCGCATTCCGGCCACAGGTCATTACCCGAACTCGGTTGGACCATTCGCGCTGCTCGGAGTCGTTGGGCCGATGGCGCGTACTGTCGGGGATCTGAAAGTCTTATTTGAAGTGATGCAAGGACCGGATTACGGCGATCCCTCTTCTGCTCCGGTGGCCGTGCGATGGCCCGGCGAAGATGAGTTGAAAAAAATTCGAGTCGGCTATTTTGAAGACGATGGGCGCACCCCGGTCACAGCGGAGACCCGCGCTGCTGTGGAATCCGCGGTCCAGGCATTGCGTCGTGCGGGATTCAAAGTCGAGCGGTTCCGTCCCGAAGGTCTCGAACTTGCCCGGCAACTGTGGTGGAAATTTTTCGGGATCGCAGGCGGAATGCTGCTTGGACCAATGATCAAAGGTCGAGAAGCCGATCTCAGTCCGATCCTCAAAGAGTTTTCCAGTTGGGTCGCCGCCGAACCCACGCACACGGGTACCAGCTTGCTCGATACCTGGATCCAGCGCGACGTGGTTCGGACGCAAGTCTTCAGGCAGATGCACGAGTATCCCATCCTCCTTTGTCCCGTGGCTTCCATCCCGGCTTTCCGGCACGGGGAGCGCAGTTGGAAAATCGACGGACAGACAGTTAAATATCTGGATGCCTGGAGCTACACCGAGTGGTTCAATCTGTTGGGCACGCCAGCTGCCGTGGTTCCAATTGCGCAAACCGCGGAAGGGTTGCCAATTGGAGTGCAAATCTCCGGGCTTCCCTGGGAAGAAGAGAAGGTTCTTGCCGTAGCCGCCGCTCTGGAAGCTGAATGTGGAGAGTGGCGCCTGCCGCCTATCCATTGAACTCGCAGCGGCTCTAGTCTTTTTATACTATTCTGCCAGGTTCTGAATAAAAGATAACTTGTTGCGACACAGTCTTCCGAGGCCAGCCGGATGGTGGATTCCGGTTGGCTGCATACTGATTTCCAATACATGCCCAGGTTTGTCCCCAGCCAACGTGTGATTTCAGGATTGCTGATATTCCTGTCACTTTCTGCCGTCTATCTTTACGCGTTCCCGCAGACGAACTTAATCTACCCCGTCGTAGTTCTGCTGCATGCTCTGGCGGGCGTCGTTGCGATGGCCTGGATTCTCATATTCCTGTGGCGCCGCCTGAGAAATGAAACCTTCTTTGCCCGTGTAGGCTGGGCTCTGGTCATGGCGGGAGGAATTCTCGGGCTGGTGTTGATCAAAACCGGGACGCCTCGCGCGGAGTGGAATTGGCTTTACTCCCACATCC
>DATHJP010000264.1:0-5640 GCA_035489695.1 Terriglobales bacterium | reverse complement strand
TGTTGAAATCTTCACTCCCACGCCGGGCAACTACAACTGGGTGCCATCGGCGTATGTGAAATCGCCCGCACTTACCCGGGGCCACACGTATCTTATGATTGGCACCAAGCTCAATGGTCTCTCGCAAGCTACCGCCTACGGCGATGACCTCCAGTGCGCCACCAACTATCCCATCGTGCGCCTAACCAACGTCGCTACCGGCCACGTTTTCTACTGTCGTACGCATGGCCACAGCAGCATGGCGGTTGGCTACACGGGACCGGTGAAAACCCAACTGGACATACCGGCTAACATGGAAGCCGGCCCGAGCAACTTCGAAGTGGTGGCCAACGGCATTCCGTCCCAGCCGTACGTGATTCAAATCCAATAGAGCACTGCGCTATTCCCTGGCTGACGCACGTTTTGCACCGTGAAAAGTGCAATATCAATCTATTTCGCTATACTTATTCACTTAGGTAAATGCGCCCGTAACTCAGCCGGATAGAGCAACGGATTTCTAATTCACGCCTAACGAGTTGCACATCGTTTCACTGTTGGCAGCAAACCCGTTTGTGACGAACGTTTCGGCAGAACACGTTCCACCTGCGTCAGCGTCGGGTTAAGATGGACCAAATCATTGATAAAGAAGTATTGACATTTTTTGGCGTCCCTGAGTAAAAAAGGTGTTCCGCGTGCAAATGACTTTCTGTTGAACAACAAAGAAAAACCGCATTCAAGATAGAATACCAGCATCATGAAAAAACAAACCAATCCCAACATCAAAGCGCATCTCCTCCGAGGCGCGTTTTATCTGCTGCTGCTTGTCGCCATCTGCGCGATCCCGTTCGCGCTGGCGGAACGGAACACGATTAAGCTCGGCAAACCAGCACTCAGGCCGGTGGCGCTAGCACAAACCAGCGTTGATGCGCTGAAAGCTCTGCTAAAACCGAGGATTCCCGGTGGCACCTGTATTCCCACCTGGCAATCGGGCCCGGACCAGCCTCCTGCCCGCTATGCCTTCCAGGCCGCCCTAGGCACCGACAACATGCTGTACGTTGCCGGCGGTCAGACCGCCGACGCGACTCCTATACTGTACGACCAGGTCTCGCGCTATGACTTTACGACCAACGCTTGGAGCAACGTCGCGTCGCTGCCCGTCCCCCTCGGCCAGGGCACTATCGGCGCGTCGAACGGCAAGATCTACCTGGCCGGCGGCTTCATTGGCGGTACCAACGTAACCAACGCCCTGCGCATCTACGACATCGCCTCGAACAGCTGGACCAGCGGCGCCAACATGCCCACCAGTCCCGGCGTCGAAGCGGCGGCTGGGGCGGTGGTCAATGGCAAGTTCTACGTCATGGGCGGCGATGACTTCACCAACGGCCTGAACACCACCTTCATCTACGATATCGCCACCAACACTTGGACTACGGGGGCGACGCTGCCCGATAGCCGCACCAACACCAATGGTACGGCCTACAACGGGTTGATCTACGTCTATGGCGGGGTAATCCTACCCGCGTTCACGACGACGGACACCCTACTGCGCTATGACCCGGTGGCGAACAGTTGGACCAACCTCGGCTCGGCGGGCACTGCCGGGCTGGGCAACTATGGCGGCATCGCGCCCTTTGGCACAGGCCAACTGCTGATCGCCGACGGCGCGGACTCGACTGGTGCCTCCACCACCAGCACTCATGTTTTCGACATCAGCGGCGGTACGTTCAGCGCTGGCCCGGCCATGATCGGCAATCGCGCCGGGCATGCGCAGGGCACGCTGCCCGATGGCCGGGTGCTGGTCGCCGACGGCTTCGACACGGCGAGCACCACCGTCAGTACAGTCGAACTGCTCACTACCCCATGCCCCACTGCGACGCCTACGGCAACTGCGACAGCCACTGCCACAGCTACTGCAACAGCAACAGCCACTGCCACAGCAACAGCTACAGCAACGACGACGCCGAGGCCAACGCCCACGGCAAGGCCGCGTCCAACACCTGCGCCTCGGCCGTAATTGCAGGAGTAAATGGGACTGTTTGAGGCGGGACCGGCTTTGGTTGGCAACACATCACCTTGGGTGGGTAAATGCGGTGTATGGAGACGTACAAAATTAGGCAACAAAGCGGCAACAAATCAGCGTTTCCTTAGATAGGAACGGATTGTTACTCCGTCGATCACGCCTATTTTGTTACACTGATTACCCATTGAATGCGCCCGTAGCTCAGCCGGATAGAGCAACGGATTTCTAATCCGTAGGTCGAAGGTTCGAGTCCTTCCGGGCGCGCAGCTCTTTTTACCCTCGGAAATGCAATTCTACTAGGGAGATTGATAGGAATTTGCGATTTGCGAATGGTCGCGCACGAAAACGCACGAAATGAGCATTTACTTGCCAAGTATTCGTCAAGTGGGTCAGCACTCTTTAGGCCCATGTAGGCTGGGTGAACGCGCGAGGCGTGCGCTGATTGCACCTGATTGCCTCCGGCCCGCGCTCAATCGCGGAGCGGCTCTAATTCGGCAAGCGTCACACGCCCAAAATCGCGATGTTGACTGCCCAATTTTCGGCGCTTGAGCCATCCGAAATGCCGAACGTGCGGCGCCCGATCTTGTCGAGCGTTTCGACGTCATCAATTCGGTCGAGGATTGCGCTTGGCTCCATTGCTTCGACGTGCGGCACTGTCTTTTCCACAATGTTTGCCATCCGCCCTAAGTGACGCTCGCCGCGTTGCTGCATTGTGATTGCAACGGCTTCGGTTGCTGTGACAGCGGGTGCAAAATCCTCGCGCTTTGCGAGCGCTTTTGCGTTTTTAATCTCCCGCGTCCAGCCTTCGCGCTTTGCTCGTGAGAGCACAGTTCCCTCTGCGATTCCCATATTGCGCGAGAGCTCCCGCAAACCAATACCGGATGCGTAAGCCGTTCGGATTTCAGCCCAAGTCGATTTTGGAATTCTCCGTCTCACAGAAAAAACATAACTCGGAACTTACTCATTCCAAGTTTGGCAGCCCAAAACACCGCCCCCATGCGCTTCACAGAACCTCGCCAGAATCGTTTTTGTTTGCCGGATGGCAAATGATCCGGCCAAAGACGGGACTCCGATAAATTTACACAGCAGAATTAAAGCGGCATTGCCTAGTTGAAGCGCTATCGGCATTATCGGTCGGTCAAACACGAATCCTATGAGAACCACAATCGCATCTACTCTCATCTTAATCGCAGTCTGCCTGGCTATATTCGCTGCCGCCCCAGCGAATCTGCACACATCAGCTCTGTCCACGACAGCGAACAGCCGCGAAAGGTTTCAGAGCACAACGGCTCCCTCAACCATTGCCGATGCGCGCTCGCCAATCCGCCACCTTATCGTTGTAGTCGGGGAGAATCGGAGCTTCGACAATGTATTCGGCACGTACGTGCCATCTGATCCAACGCAGACAGTGTGGAACCTGCTGTCCCAGGACATCGTCCAGATCAACGGTAATCCTGGAACGAACTTTGACGCGGCGGCGCAGCAGCAAGCGACCGACACGACCTCATACGAGCTCAGCCCGTCGCAGACAGTTCCGTTCGCGCCTCTACCGCAGCCGAGCACTACTCTCAGTGCGCTGCCAACCGGGCTGTGCAACCTTGGGATCTTCTGCAGTGACATAGGGCTGGATCCAACATCGCAGGGGCTTCTGTCCACTCGAGGCACGGGTCAGCCCTTCTATGATCCCAACGCTGGCGCAACTCCCGTGCCCGATTGCCGCTATCCATCGGATCTAGACAATGGGCCTTACTTGCTCCTAGGCGATTCAGAATTGAACAACTGCGGGACGCCCTTCTTGGCTGAGTCGATTGCGAACACGACCTACACGAGTAACACAGGTGACCCCGTACATCGCTTCTATCAGATGTGGCAACAGTCCGACTGCTCTGTTGCCAACATTACGCCGGAAAACCCGAGCGGCTGTGAGCGCGACCTTTTCACGTGGGTCGCGGTAACCGTGGGATGGGGGTTCACCAACCCACCGATGACGGACCAGGATACCTTTCAAGGAGGTGTCGCAATGGGCTATTACAGCATGGCTCAGGGTGATTTCCCCTACTTTCTCGATCTGGCGGAGAACTACGCAATAAGCGATAACTACCATCAGCCAGTGATGGGCGGCACTGGACCCAATTCGCAATTCCTGTTCACCGGCGACGTTTATTACTTTACCGACGCGAACGGAAACCCGGCCATGCCTGCCGCAGATCTCGTCGAGGATCCTAACCCTAGACCTGGGACTAACAATTTCTACAACAACGACCACTTTAACGTTGCGGCGGACCCGGGCAGCACAGGTGTTGCTTTTACTAACTGTTCCGATGACACGCAGCCGGGGGTTCAGCCAATCATGAGTTACCTTCAGGCCCTACCGTACCCGCCGTTCCACAACGGCAACTGCGATTCGAACCATTGGTACCAGCTGAACAATGATTATCCCAATTACACCACGATGGGCACCATAATCAGTAACCAAGATGTGAACGAATTCCCCGCCGGGCCTGCGTTTTCGATTGGACCGCAGACAATCCCTACCGTAGGCGATGCGCTTTCAGCCCACAACATTTCATGGAGGTATTACGGAGGAGGTTTCAGTGTGGCGAGTCATGACCCACCATCCAACAGCCTTTACTGCGCAATTTGCAATGGATTCCAGTACGCAACGTCAATCATGACGACATCTTTGCGGCAAAACCTGGTCGATTTGGAAGAGTTCTACACCGATGTCGCGACTAACCAGTTGCCAGCGGTTTCCTTCCTCAAGCCCGACGTGCTGCTCGATGGTCATCCCGGCACCTCGACGCCTGCATTGTTCGAGGCATTCGTGCGCAAAATAGTAAATAGCGTAAGAGCGAACAATCAGCTGTGGAGCGACACAGCCATCCTAATCACATTTGATGAAAGCGGTGGCCTGTACGATTCGGGGTACATTCAGCCCATCGATTTCTTTGGTGATGGGCCGCGCACGGTTTTGATCGCGGTGTCGCCTTTTGCCAAGCACGGTCACGTCGATCACACCTATGCCGATCACGCTTCGATTCTGAAGTTCATCGAATGGAATTGGACTCTGCCATCGTTGTCGTCCCGCAGCCGCGACAATTTGCCGAACCCGATTGCGGCGCCGAACGCTCCGTATTTCCCGCTTAACAGTCCCGCGATTGGCGATCTCCGAACCCTGTTTACTATTCCCCAACCAACTCCAACGCCTCGGCCAACGCCTTCGCCTCGACCCACGACGCCTACGCCTCGACCGGGAGGCTAAAAGCGGGATGTGGCAGGTTGATTTCGCGGTTGGTAAAATTCCCTTCCCCCTCCGCCGGTCCACTGGTCTATCAGAAGACCGGAAGTGATTTTCTTCTCCCTTGGTCGTGCGTTTCGATCACGTTGCCAGCATCATCGTAAACGCGGATCACTGCATTTTGCGAGCGGCTGTAGAACTTTGCGTAAGCCACGGCTTCGCGAACTTCTAGATACAACAGCCGCCCGAATGGCAGCATGTGGCTGATTAGATCAACGCCGTGATGATCTTCGCGGGGACGGACTTCGTAGGTGTGCATTTTTTGGTCGGGATCGTTACCGCCCATTCGGTCCTGAAGGCTTGTGACGCTCGGCTGCCATATTTTGCATGCTGTTGTTTTGCG
>DATHJP010000263.1:0-3446 GCA_035489695.1 Terriglobales bacterium | reverse complement strand
AACGACACGAACCACCAAGTACGCGCCTTCCGCATTTCTGCCTCGCGGCGCAAGTCGTACAGTCGAAGGATCACTTGGGCATCGGCAGGGGTCGCACTCTTCGGCATGAGAACTCCTTAGGAATGTAATTCAATAGATTTGGGAACCAGGCTTGAATCACGCCACCGGGGCTGCTTCTACCGGTCGTTCATAGTCGCATTCTTTGTTCGGACACGCAACCACCGGGCCGGCCTTTAGCGTCTTTTCGACCAGGTATTCGTTGCCGCAGGTTGGACACTTCTCAGGTAACGGCTTGTTCGCAGAAGTAAATTTGCACTTGGGATAATTCCCGCAGCCGTAGAAAGTATTGCCTTTGCGGGCGCGCTTCTCCACCAACTCGCCGTCTTTACACAGAGGGCACTTCACGCCAATGAAATTCTGTTTGACGTATTTGCACTCAGGATAGCCGCTGCAGGCGGTGAATTCTCCATAGCGACCGTGGCGGATCATCATATTGCGGCCGCACTTGGGACAGAGTTCGTCCAAAGGAATGTCGGGGACTTTCTTGCCCTGGTCGAGGCGGCGCGTGGTCTTACAATCCGGATAGCCCGTGCACGCCATAAACTGGCCGAAGCGCCCGCGCTTCAAAACCATGATCCGGCCGCAGTTCTCGCAATATTCTTCCTGTGTGGTCTCCTGCACATCGGCTGAATCCAGATCGGGCAAATTGATCGGGTTCTCTTTGGTGAAGGTACAGGTCTTCGGATCTTCTTTGTCGTAGGAACTGCAGGCGTAGAAGGAACCGTGCTTTCCCCACTTGATTACCAGCGGCGACTTACAGAGCTCGCACTTCTCGTCGGTGGGCTTCTCCATTCGCTTGATATTCTCCATGTGCTTTTGCGCGTAACGGAGATCCTTTTCGAACTTCTTGTAGAAGTCGGCTAGTGCGTCGGTCCATTTCTCTTTGCCTTCTTCGATCTCGTCCAACTCTTCTTCGAGGCGAGCCGTGTATTGAACGTCGAAGATATCGGGGAAGTTCGCTACCAGCAGATCGGTGACTACCAGGCCTATCTCCGTGGGGGTAAACTTCCCTCCCAACTTTTGCACGTACTGCCGTTCCTGGATGGTGCTCAGGATGGCGGAATACGTCGAAGGCCGGCCAATTCCACGCTCTTCCAACTCCTTGACCAGTGAAGCTTCGTTGTATCGTGGCGGAGGTTCGGTGAAGTGCTGCTCCGGATTCAGGCTCTTGAGGGTTAACTTTTGTCCCGGCTCTAGTGGCGGCAGTTTGTGCTTGAGTTCCTCATCCTCTTCATCTTTGCCTTCCTTCGACTCTTCATAGACTTTGAGGAAGCCATCAAACTTCAATACCGAGCCAGTCACGCGGAACCAGAATGTTTCCGATCCCGACCGAGCGTCGATGTCAACGCTGGTCTGATCGAAAACGGCAGGCGTAATTTGCGACGCTACAAAGCGTTGCCAGATCAGTTTGTAAACTTTGTATTCATCTTCTTTTAAATATTGTTTGACCTGGTCGGGATGGCGCAAGGCAGAAGTAGGACGAATGGCTTCGTGGGCCGCTTGCGCTGCCTTCTTCTCCTTATACGTATTCGGCGTTTCCGGAAGGTACGGAGCACCGTACTGAGAAGTAATGTATTCACGTACTTCGGTCAGCGCCTCATTGGAAACCCGGGTCGAATCGGTACGCATGTAGGTGATAAGACCGACCAGACCTTCTTCACCGAGTTCCACACCTTCATAGAGTCGCTGGGCGATCATCATGGTGCGCTTCACGCTGAAGCGCAGCTTGCGGGAAGAATCCTGTTGCAGCTTGCTGGTAGTGAAAGGCGGAGTCGCGTTGCGGCGACGCTCCTTGCGATCGACGGTGCGAACCACCCAGTCGGCGTTCTCTAGCGCTGCACGAAACTTTTCTGCTTCCTCCGCATTGTGAACGTCGATCTTCTCTTCGCCCTTCCCTACAAAACGGGCATCGAATGCCGGAGGCTTGGGTGCCGACAAATGAGCATCAATGGTCCAGTACTCGACCTTGTCGAACGCTTTGATTTCACATTCGCGTTCGACGATGAGCCGCAAGGCGACGGTTTGCACCCGGCCTGCGGATAAACCGCGTCGTACCTTGTCCCAGAGCAAAGGCGAGACTTGATATCCCACCAGGCGGTCAAGCACGCGCCGGGCCTGCTGGGCGTCTACCAGGTGGCGATCAATGTCGCGCGGATGCTCGAAAGCTTCGCGCACCGCACGCTGCGTGATTTCATTGAAGGTGACACGACGGATGCGGCCGTTTTCCTCAGTCTTCTTTTTTTTCTTTTTACTACCAGCGCCATTTCCGCCCAGTTCTTCCGCCAAGTGAGCGGCGATGGCCTCGCCTTCGCGGTCGGGGTCGGGGGCCAGATAGATAGTATCCGCGCCTTCCGCCAACTTCTTCAGCCTGGCGACGACTTTTTCCTTGCCAGGGATAACGATGTAATCAGTTTCGAAATCGTTGTTGACGTCGACGCCGAGAGTGCTCTTGGGCAGATCTTTGACATGGCCGAGCGAGGCCTCGACCGTGTAGCCCTTTCCCAGATATTTCTGGATGGTCTTCGCCTTGGCGGGCGACTCAACGATGACTAAACCTTTGGCCAATGTGTCCTCAGTTGTTGGGGTTCTTTTCCGAAGCTAGCACGAATGCCGTCACGTCAACAAGTTTCGCCCTTAGCGTATACGGCACTCTTGCTAATCCTGATGGCGGAAATCTGTCTAGAAACTCTTCACAAAATTCTTTCCCGGCATCTGCTTAATCTTGCCTGCCAGCTCCAGTTCAAACAATGCCGCAAAGATTTCAGAAGACGAAATGGCAGGCTCAAGTTTTTCTACCAACTCATCGATGTGCGTGGCTTCGTCAGCCTTGAGCAGAGCGAGAATCTTTTTTTCGTGAGGAGGCAGATCGCCTTCCTTGAATAGAGATGCAGTTTGTCCGGCTTCCGATTCAGGGCTGGCTGCGGGTTCCAGCGCAAGTCGTACATCTGCCGGGAGTTCTTCCCAGACATCTTCCCATGTGGCCACCAGCTTGGCGCCTTGTTTTATGAGAGTGTTGGGTCCCCAGGAGTTTTTGTTAGTCACGTTGCCAGGCACCGCGAATACATCGCGATTTTGTTCCAGAGCGCACCGCGCGGTAATCCGCGTGCCACTGTATTCGGCAGCCTCCACCACCAGCACACCGATGGACAAGCCACTGATGATGCGATTGCGTATGGGAAAGTTTTGTGGAGCCGCGAAGCTAGCTAACGGGAACTCAGATACCAGTGCGCCCCCAAAAGATAGAATCTGTTCCGCGAGACGCGTGTTCTCTTTGGGATAGATGATGTCTATTCCCGTGCCAAACACTGCCACCGTTTTGCCCTTGGCTGCGATCGCGCCACGGTGTCCAGCAGTATCGACGCCACGGGCCAAGCCGCTGAAGATAA
>DATHJP010000262.1:0-4121 GCA_035489695.1 Terriglobales bacterium | reverse complement strand
TTGGGCCGCATCGACAATCAAGTCAAACTACGCGGCTATCGCATCGAGTTAGGCGAAATCGAAGCTGTCCTCGCCAAACATCCTTCCCTGCAGGCTGCCGCCGTTGTCGTCCGCGAAGATAAGCCCGGCGACAAACGCCTTGTCGCCTATGTCATACCAGTTGCGGGAGAGGATCCAAGCGCCTCCGAATTGCGCGCCCATCTTAAGCGGCACCTGCCTGAGTACATGGTCCCGAGCGCCTTCACCGCGTTGGATAAGTTTCCCCTCACACCTAACGGAAAGTTGGATCGTCACGCCTTACCTGTGCGGGATATGCCGCTACAGAACCAGGTGATTGCTCCGCGTGACGAAGTCGAAAGTATGCTGATCG
This sequence comes from Terriglobales bacterium, assembly GCA_035489695.1. Lineage (GTDB taxonomy): Bacteria > Acidobacteriota > Terriglobia > Terriglobales > Acidobacteriaceae > 40CM-3-55-5. The sequence continues at coordinate 3,751 of DATHJP010000262.1, read as the reverse complement.
AGATATGGGAGAAATTGCTCAACATTCAGTCGATAGGAGTGCAGAACAACTTCTTCGAACTGGGTGGCCATTCACTGCTTGCAGTTCGCTTGATGACAGAGATTCAGAAGGCCACCGGAAAGCTGATCCCATTGGCGACGCTGTTCCAGGGAGCTACTGTCGAACATCTAGCTGAGGTCTTACGTGGGGAGGCCCTGCCGGCACACCAAATGGTGACGATGATCCAACCAGGCGATTCGAAGCCTCCGTTCTTTGCGGTTGCCACGCCGGGAGTAAACCCACTCGGGTACGTCGCTCTGGCCCGTCACCTCGCCGAGGATCAACCCTTCTACAGTATCCAGGGCGCGGTACCTCGGCTCAAGGGGCGCCCCTACAGCTCCGAGGAGTTCGAGAATCTGGCCAACCAATATGTCGATGCCATGAAGAAGGTACAGCCTCTAGGGCCCTACTACTTGGGCGGCATGTGCGGGGGGGCCCGGATTGCTTTTGAAATGGCTCGAATCCTGGAGCGGCTGGGCGAGGAGGTTGCTCTTCTGGCAATCTTCGATACTTGGGTGATAGAGAATAGTCAGATTCGATTTCTTTGGCAGATCGATTACTATTCGGGGCGCCTCAAGACTTTCTGGCGAGTTTCTCTGCCCGAGAAGCGTGAAATGATTCGTAAGTGGTGGCAGGAAAGGATGAACCAGCGGGAATCCAGGAGTAACGGTTCCCGAGGGGCATGGCTGGAGGCTTACTGGCCGGGCCCGTCCTTCGTGCCTCCCAAGTTCGGGGGAAATATCACGGTATTGAAGCGGCCGAAGCAACCTTACTACTATGTGAATGATCCGCTCATGGGTTGGGGAACACGAACAACTGCAAAGGTGGAACTTCAGCTGCTCGAAGTGAAGACAAGCCAGCATATTCTTCTTCTCCGGGAGCCCTATGTCCGTCACCTGGCTGAAAAGCTGGCCAACTCTCTTCGTCGTAGTCGAGCACGAGAGTCGGACCTGAAGACCGGGACGGCGGCAGTCCAGCAGGCGGCGGCTTCTTGTCACCCTATAGGATCGGCTTCACTCCCACAGAATGAAGGAGGCCTAACTTGATTTCGAGCACTATAAATCTGACCCGAGCAGATTTGTGGCTTTCTAAACGCCCGGAACTGCCTTACAACGAAGTGCATATTTGGCAGGCCGATTTGGATGCCATGGATTGGCCAGAAAATCGGAGCCTAGGTCTGCTTTCGCAGGACGAATGCGAGCGGGCTGGACGCTTTCACTTCGCTCGCGATCGGAACCGCTTCATGACTGGCCGCCAGCTTTTACGAATACTATTGAGTGCCTACCTGAAAACGGACCTCATGGGAGTAAGCTTCCATTATTCTACAAATGGCAAACCAAGTCTCGGCAATGGCCACGACGCGAACGAAATTAAATTCAATGTATCGCATTCAGACAGAATGGCACTTTTTGGTTTTGTGCGCAGAAGAGAATTGGGGGTCGACATTGAGCGAATCGAACGAGACGTCGGTATTAGAGAGATTGCCGGACGCTTTTTCTCGTACGCTGAGCAGCAGGCATTCGAACAGGTTCCGGCAGAACTCAAGCAGGAGACATTTTTTCGCTGCTGGACGAGAAAGGAAGCCTTCGTCAAGGCGAAGGGGAACGGGTTGTCCCTTCCGCTAGATCAGTTCGATGTTTCCCTGCTTCCTAAGCAGTCTGCCGAACTGCTTCGCACTTGGCCAGATCCTGAGGAACGCGATCGCTGGTCAATGTGGGAACTCGACGTGGGTCCGGGCTATGCAGGGGCACTCGTTGTTGAGGGTAAGGGTATGAAATTATCGAGGGTCCTGCTTCGTCCGCAGTCGCGTACATGTTAGATACCGCATCTGCAACTTAGTAATTTGAAAACCTACGGAACATTGGAGAATCAACGGCAGCCTAAATTAGACTCCCGGCCCGCCGAGTCGTGGCAAAGCCTGCGACCCTGATCCGTTGCATCAGAAGGTGACAAGGAGTACGACATCGAATTGATCGCAACAGCATCGGGGAGGCCGACGAGTATTACATCGAAAACTTTCTCGGTATGGTTCACCACGCATGCATCAATCTGCTGCTCAAACAGATGTAAGTTGATGCGTGCGAGATTTGTTGGCGACCTGTAGAAGGCTTACGATATTGCTATGAAACACAACGGTGGAATGACACCAGCGGAAGAGCAGGAGCAGTCAAGACTCGCCACTGAGATTTCGGCAATTCTACGTTGTCCATTTTGCGTGAAGTGCCTGAGCCAGGACAGCCGTGGAGGCTACGCTTGCACCGAGTGTGGCAGTACTTTTCCGATGATCAACGATGTGGCGCGCTTCGTGGACGCCAGCGATTACGCCGACACCTTCGGTTTCCAGTGGCAACTGTATTGTCGAACCCAACTGGATACTGAGCACGACCAGGAATCGGAATCCGCCTTCCATAAGAGGACGGGCTTTACGCCGGAAGAACTGAAAGGCAAACTTGTGCTTGACGTCGGGTGTGGGATGGGCCGCTTCGCGGAGGTGGCCACACGCTGGGGCGCCCACGTGGTGGGAATCGATCTCAGTGAGGCTGCAGCTGTGGCCGCCCGCAATCTTCGAGAACGCCCATTCGTTGCACTCCAGGCCAATGTTTTCACGCTGCCCTTCGCCCCAGAGAGCTTCGATTACATTTACAGCATCGGGGTCTTGCATCATACGCCCGACTGCGAGAAGGCCGTGAAGGTGCTCCCGCAATACTTGGCGCCGGGTGGTGGCATGGCGGTGTGGCTCTACAGCGGGTACAACAAATGGTACCGGTTCAGCGATATCTATCGCAAAGTCACGCATCGCATGTCTCCTCGTTTGCTACACGGCATTTTGCGGGTGACTGTGCCGTGCCTTTATTGGTTTGACCGGGGATTGCGGCGAATTCCCGTCCTCGGGCGGCAGATGGCGGGACTCGTGCATCATCTCTTTCCCGTAAGTCGCAATACCAGGCCGGAGTGGCGTGTGCTGGACACATTTGATTGGTATTCTCCTAAGTACCAGTCGAAGCACACGTACGAACAGGTCTTTCGCTGGTTCGAAAGCTGTGGTATGGAAGACCTGCATGTAGTTGACGTTCCTATCGCGGTGCGAGGGCGCAAGCCATCCCGTCGGGCGGATTTAGTTCGCGAGACGGCGAGCGCAGGAACAGAAAGATCCAAGACTGCCCCTTGATGCGTTTTGCGGTGCCTCGGTTCTTTTGTCACCCTCGTTCTGGGCAGCACGTAACCATTGCTGCCAAGGCTGATGACGAAGTATTTTTTGGATCAACGAATTTTACATTGTCAGAGTCGCTGGGACTTTGTGACAAATCTTTGCGCATTCCTAAAAGGCCTTGGGTATGAAAAATCGAAAGTTTTCTAACCCATTCGCTTTCAATAAGATCTACCGATGAACGAGGCCCCCGAAGGTATAGAAATTGCAACCTCGATAAGGCGAATAAGGTTGAAAAAATCTGGTTGGCTATTTGATTATTCTGGCACGAGCAGCCCGACGAAATCCTACGTTTCAATTTCTGCCAGCCCGAAGCACCAGAGTCCGGCCGGGACCAGCTTGAGGAAGTAAAGGGGATTCAAGACTAATCGAAGAACCTGGGAGGTTCACGGATTTGACCGCTTCGACCAGCCATCTTATTGCACCGCACGGTGGAGAACTTGTTAACCTGATTGCCCCGTCGGAACGAATCAGCGAACTTAAAACTCATTCGCGGGAGTGGCC
>DATHJP010000261.1:0-12243 GCA_035489695.1 Terriglobales bacterium | reverse complement strand
CCAGCGCGGCAGCAGTTGCACGATTGAGGCGAGGGCGCTCCAAATTCCGCGCAGTTCTCCCAGTATCAGAACGGCAGCGTCGGAGCGGGAAACAAGACGTTCGTCGGGTTGCGAATAGTTCAGCAACAGGTACACCGTATCCAGGACCTGTGGGCTAACTCCGTGCCGTTCGAGGACCTTGCTGGCAAACTCACTTTGCAAAGCGGCAAAACGGAAGCGGTCGTTTCGGTCGCGCTTGAGGACAAACTGGTTGAGGCGATTGCAGAGTCCGCAAATACCGTCATAGAGGATGATTGGATTGGATGTGCTTATCACGCCCGGCCTCAACACCGAGTCTAATCCGCGGATCGAACTCAGCGGACTACTTTGAGGCTGTGATTGATTTCCGGCACGAACTCGTTGAGCGTTCCTCTCTCCAGCAGGTAGGCTCCCGGCCCCTGCTTGCCGCGAATTGTCCGGCAGAATTCGGCGACGAAGAAGCCCGCTTTCAGGGCTTCAGTGAAAGCCCAGCGTGTAGCGTCACGCCATTCACGGGCCAGAGCGGGATCTTTCTGTTCGATGGATTGGATATCACTGGGAATCTCGATTGCAATTCTTTGTCGAGTGAGAGCTGCGTCGAGCTCGGTCCTGACCGGCTTGCCGTCTGCGTTGAAACGGATCAGGGGCAGAAGCCGGGAAAGCGCATCGAGCAGCTCAGCCCGCTTGTCCTTTCCCTGCAGGCGATCCTGCACCCGGCGGCTGGCCAGCAGCCACTTCACCCACAAACGATCGGTGCTGTTGCGATGCAGAACGCTGGAAGTTTCGGGTCCGTAGAAATCGATCTTGTAGGCATCGGAGACGACACCTAGCTTGCCGAAGTTGAGATGAGCGTTTCTGCTCTGCAAGGGATCGAACGTCCAGGTCATCGCCGGGATGCGCATGCTCAAGACGCGTTCCCGCTGAGCCAGCTTCAGCTTGTAACCCAGATCCAGATCGCGATATGCGTCGCGAACCGCCAACATGTGGGAATGCACCATCACCTGCCCATGTTCCATGCCCAAAAAACCGAAAGCGAAACCCACTAATTGGGCGCCATCAAATGCCCCCAGCCAAATGCTACCTGCTTCCTTCGTGGCGACGATCATGGTCAGAGGCAGCACATCCCGCTCGGAGAGGCCCCAAACTTCCTGCTCAAGGGTTTCGACTTTACGCAAATCGTCCAGGCTGTGTAGATCGCGGATGATGACGGCGGGTTTGGACTTCGCCTCGGGCATGTGCGCGGCTGCTCACTAAGGGCGTTCAATATACGCGACCTGAGGGTAGGCGCGCCAGTAGAGGGTGCTCATCTGCTCTGGAGGGTGCCCCGTTCAAGCTCTGCTTGGGCGGGGATTTTCTGTCGGTGGAGGGAATGGTGGAGCGTTTCAGTCCCAGGGCATGACGACAGCATATTTCCGGACCAGGATCACTTCTGTGACAGACAAGTCAAAGTCCCCGCCCAAGCAGAGCTTGAACGGGGCACCCTCGAGAGTTTAGATGAGTGCGTTAGCCCGGGCACCCCACCCGGGGGCGAATTACACGGAACGACGAGCGAGGGGAAGGAAACGTCGCACCAGATGTGAAACAAATTTGCGCCAGCGTTCGCCCATCTCCCCGGCGGCGTGCGCCATTCGATCGGAAGCAATCACACCCGCAAATGGGACCATCAGCAAGTAGTCCATGGTCAAATTCTCATTCCACTCTGCCTGGACGGAATGTTTCCGCCCCTGCGCAGTAGATTGGTTTGCTGCTCGAGTTCTCGATTCAATTCATCGACCAAGGCCAGCAATTTCTGCGGATCCTTTTCTTTCATGATGGCTTCGCATAGCTGCTTCCATGGGGTATCAGTCAAGTTGCCTCCGTTCTACTCTGTCCCGAGCTGCCGCACATGGTAATTGCATTTGCCTTGCCAGGTTGAAATGACAGAGCTTACGGGAGCATCCACTCTGGAAAGTAGAGATTCTGCTGTTTTTGAGAGCAATTAATTCCTACAGCCCACGCTGTAGAAATTGTGTCAGCGTCCTTGAGGACGAAATGCCGCTGCTGCCGTGGATGATTTGCCCCACGAAGAAGAAATATATTTCGTCACATTTTTTATATCGATGCGCTTCAAGAATCTGATGTACGCGCAGAATTGCGTAGTCAGACAATTCGTGGTAACAGTTTGATTCACAAAATATTCACGCATTTGAAACCTGGCTGAAACACAGCATCTCTATGATCCACGGTCAACCTGTACCTTTCGAGTGCGGACGCCCGAGGTCAAAGACTTCGGCGGCCCGCACTCGTTTGTGTCGCTGCCGCCGGCCGATTCGAAGAGATCACACGCCGAAAGTTCCGCATGCTCTGATAGCGGCTGAGCGCGGTTGAAGGGGTTATGAGTAGAAAAACCACCGCAAAATCGCGGGCGACCAGAGAGCCGACAGAGATCGCGTTGCGAGCCTGTTTGATTGCAAAGGATGCCGCGTTCAATACCCAGGACTACATTGCTACCAAGTCTCAAATGGCATTAATCGCAGTGCAACAATGCGAGAAGGAATTGGATCAGATCGAGCGGCAGATCGACGAGTCCATGCCAGCCGCCATCACCGAGGTGACGGAACCCGAAGCCCGCGAGCTTCTGGGTTGCATGAAGTTCACCATCGATCTGGAACGTGTTGGAGACCTGATGTGGTCGATCGCCCGGCGAATTCAAAGTCTGCCCTCGCCCCTGAATTCCAGAGAAGCCAGCTATCTGACCAGCATGGCCGAAACTTTGCAGGAAATGCTGGACCGGGTTCACCAGGGATTCTTGAGCCGGGATCTCGAACTCGCGGAATCGGTGCTGAGGATGGATTCCAAAATAAATCAAGTCTGCCATTCTATCTTCACCGAGTATTTGGAGAAGGGAGCGGGCAGAAGGAGTTACGAGGTGACCCACCTCTTATTTATGGCGCAGGCCTTCGAAAGAGCCGGAGACCACACCAAAAATCTGGCGGAAGAGCTGGTTCATCTGGTGGGCGGTCACAGCGTGAGGCACGTGAAGAAGAGAGGATCCGGCAGGGTGCAGAGTCGCCGGCCGCGATGAAAAGCCGCGGGTCAAAACGTTTGTCTCCATCCGCGACAGTTTCGAATTCCGCGCATCCATCGAATGGATCATTTCACCGGCCATAGTGCTTACTTTCTTCTTCTTGCTTTTGGCTCACATGTCAAAGAAGAAAGTCTCGCTCGCGCAAATAAAGTAACTCCGATAAGATGACCCGCCGGCTGGCATGGACACTTACAGCCGCAAAAAAATACAGAGCTCGATTCCTGGATTACGCATCAAACCCGTCCGACTCATCAGTGGGCCCACAGTAAATTTCAGCGAACTGGATTTCCAGTGAGAAGAATCAGGAGGCGGTAAATATGAATCACAAAAGATTCATGCTGTGTGCGGCTTTGGTGGTGCTCGGCAGCGCGCTTGGCGCTTCGGCAGGTGAATATTCATGCCAGGCATGCACGCCGGGCTTCTTCAAGAACCATCCTCAGTTCATCAATGGCTACTCCTGCACTACGTTCAATCAGGACACGCTGGTCAGTAGCATGTTCCCCGTAGTCGACACCTGTGTCGGAAATCTCAGTCTGTTGGGTTTGCTCTCTTCTCCGACCAAGGTTTGCGGCCAGGGCAGCACCTTTCCGGGCGCCGAAGTGATCTTGTTGCGACAAGGCATCACGCGTGTGGTGAATGCTACGAACTCGGGTCCAATCGCATGCAAGATTGCTTATGCGACAATCAAGAAAATCAATAACACGATCCAAGATGCGATTGCCACCGACGACATAAGTGAAATCAAAAGTCTCGGCGACACCCTCGGCGCGCTCAATGATGACGATCCCTGCACCATAGGACAGTAAGTTGAAACTGGGCTGGAAATCGTCACCAGATTCCAGCCCAGACCACTCGTCTTTGATCCGATCTGTTAAAAGATCCGGCTAGCGGATGCGCCTGCGCCAAGCCAATTAAACCTGAGTTGCTGGAATCCGCGCTTGGGGCTATACTTCGGCCCGTACTGGATTTCTGTGCTGCCAAAAGGCTCTCCGCGTGGATGATCGCAAAACTATCCTGGTAATTGATGACTACGAGACCTCAGCTGCAGGCTGGGGCCTATATCTGCACAATGCGAAGTATTCGGTAGAAACCGCCTACACTCCGGAAGAAGGCTTGCAGCTTTTTGCCATCCGGCCGATAGATTTGGTTTTGCTGGATTACGCCATGCCGGCGATTGACGGTGGTCAAGTGGCCGCTGCCATGAAACACATCAAGCCGAGTGTTCCGATCCTGATGTTATCCGGAGTGCCGCATGTGCCCGAGCAGGACCTGGCGAATATCGATGCCTTTGTGCAGAAAGGTCAAGAACCCGCGCTGGTGCTTCAGAAGATCGAACAGCTTCTCGCTCGACCTCAACAAGCTGCGTGATGTCGCAAAGCGCCTGCCATATGATTTTGAAATTCTGACCCCTGGGTCAGCATTGGTTGGAAAATCTGGTGAGCGCGGCTGGACTCGAACCAGCGACCCATGCCTTAAAAGGGCATTGCTCTACCAACTGAGCTACGCGCCCACTTCTCTTCAATGTAGCACAATAAAAAGAGCTTAGTTGACGCTAGAAACAGGACCCGCGATCTGCGTCGTGGCCTCGGTGTCAGTTCTAGTGTCAGTCGCCCTGTCTAGCTGCCATGAACCAGCGAGACGCTCTACGGCGGCGAGCTCGTGTGCCGGCGTGACGGGCAGAATTTACATCTCTGCCCGATACCCGGAATCGCGTTATATGTTGCTGCCGCAACGGGAAAGCACACGTCGCTCGTGCGAATTAAATGTACTGACGGGCCTGAATGCAATAGAGGCTCTGGGGCCGATTTCATTTTGTTTTATGACTCTAATCTGTCAGACACTCTCGCCGTTCTCTGTCGCATTGTGCATTGCCGCCGCTAAGCGAGTCTCTGGGGCCACGATTTTGTCTTGCTTGAATTGAACGCAAATATTCTCCCCTTCCAATTGCCCTCGAAGAAAGAAGAAACTTATGTCCTGGGCCAAAAGTCTCCTGCCCGTGTTAGAACTCATATCTCGTTGATGGTCTTGACAGGTAAGGTTGATCAAAATAACATGCTGCCCGCTTCTTCGGGGTCAAACGCGAAAGTCTCTGAGTCAAAGATAGATCCTGCCAGGGAAACACACTTGAGGAGAACGTATGAAAAAACTGTATACGATAGCGGTTATCGTCGTGGCAACGGTCGCGTTTTGCACAGCCACGTCATTTGCACAGGTAACTCGTTATGTTGTCACTGACGATGACAATCCTTCCGGTAACACCGCGACCTTCTTCAAAATCGGCGCAGGCGGCGCATTGACACAGACGGCAGTCGTACCCACCGGTGGTGTCGGGTTAGGGGGCGGCTACTTCGCTTCGTCGCGAGTGACCGTGCTCCGCAGTCAGGGATGCATCTACATTACCAACAACGCCGACAATCCCGGCACCGTCTCGGGAATCGTCGAGTCCACCCAGACGCTGGCGGGTACCTTTGCGGGATCGGCCGGTGACAACGGCGATAATCTAGGTATCGGCATGGCTTTGGGCAAAGGTAGATTGTATGCAGCTTTCACCGGTTCCGGGACTATCGGAACGTTTCGGCTGCTCAGCGGTTGCAAATTGCGATTCATGACAGATACGCCGGCAAGCGGCCTCGGCGGGGGCGCTACTGACGGCATGAAGACGAATGGCAACATTTTGGTCGTGGCCTACGTCGATGGCTCTATTGAGTCTTTCAACATCGCCAGCGGCGTGCCGGTATCCAACGGCGACAAACAGTACTCGACGGGATTCAATCTGGGCTACGGCGATCCGGCTGGAGTGGATATCAGCCAGGATGGGCACTGGGCAATTTTCGGGGATGCCACGGGCGGCTCGGCGGTCGAGGTCTCTGACATCTCTGGCGGCTCACTCAGCCCAACTGTGGCCTACCAGTTCAGCAGTGTCCTAAATTCGAACAATGTTTTGCTCAGCCCGGATCAAACCCTGCTCTACATAAGCAACAATTTTTCGGGTCAAGTCACGGCCGCCTTTTTCAATAAGACCACCGGCGTGGTCTCCACCGGTTGCGTTTCCGCTGTGCTCAAGAACTTCAACAGCACCTGGTTTTATGGCAGCGGCATCGCGAATGCAACCCCTGCGGGAACTGGGAACGTGTTGTATGTTGCCGAATGGGGCGGCGGCAACCCTTCGGGCATAGGTATCGTCAAGATTGCTTCGAACGGTACAAGCTGCACTCTGACCGAAGCTAGGAGTTCGCCTGCGAGCGACCCGCAGAGTCCTGGCCTGCTGTCCATTGGAGTGTTTCCACCGCGGAACTTTGACTAACTAACCATCACCAGCGGTAACAAAGGGGCCAGAGCCACGCGGCTGTGGCCTTTTTTGGTTATCGAGCATTCTGGGCCGAAGTATCTGAATGGTCGCTCGAACCTAACATGGCCAAGGAACTGGAGGGACAACGTGATCAAGGCGGTCGAAAAGCACTGCCGGTGATTGCCCAAGATCGTAAACGGATAGCACTCCCCTGCGTGCGAATTAATGAAATCTCTGACTTGCCAGATACAAGTAGGGATACCTGTTTTATGGAAAGCACCTGGGGGGTCTTCTGGCCCTACGAGTACCTTTTTTAAGCTGGTATCCCTCGCAAGGTCGGCACGTACTAGGTCACGATTTGTGACCCGCGACGCTATTCCCCTTGACAGCCGCCATAGGCAGGTCCAAACTTTGCGTCGTTCTCGACGTGGCCAATCCCTAGTCCTACAGCCCTCCCGCCGCGCCGGATTCCGACTCCTCCGACGCACCGACCGCTCGATGATCGGTAACTAGATCGGCAGCACGTTCAACTTATCACGGGAACGATTGATTGTATGAATCTCGTTCCATTCACAGAGGGCCAATGCTATCCGCGAAAGAGAATCGCCAAGCAGTTGGGGGCGTGACACACAGAGCTATCTGCCGCACAAGAATGGGACCGTGGTTTGCGGTTGTTTCCGAACCGATGTCAACCCCGCCGCCCGTTGAGGGATTGTCCGAAAACGACGATGAAGCTTTTCGATTGCGCTGCATAAGGAGATTCCGGATCATGCGCCAGGGCTTGCCCTCACACCGAGTTACGATTCTCGTCGTTCTTGGCGTTCTGACGGGTATGTTGTCTTCCGCATTTGCACAGCAGAAGCAGGATTTGAGCCAGATTCAGCATTTTGTCTTCATCATCAAGGAAAATCGAACGTTCGACAGCTATTTCGGAACGTATCCGGGAGCGGATGGCGCCACCACAGCCACGATTTCGACCGGCCAGGTAATCCCGCTCAGTCATGAGCCCGATGTTTTGCCTCGCGACCTCGGTCATAACGGAGGCGGGATTTTTACTGCCATGGACTGGGGCCGCATGGACAAGTTCGATATCAGCCTGGGTTGCAGCCTTAACGGCGATAACCTTTGCCTGTCCCAACTTACTCAGCAGGACATACCAAATTATTTCAGTTACGCCGCCAGTTTCGTGCTGGCCGATCAAATGTTCTCATCCTCGGCTGCCGCCAGCTTTCCGAATCATCTTTACACCGTGGCCGCACAGTCCGGAGGGGCAATCAACAACCCTTCCGGCGGGCTGAAGACCTGGGGTTGCGATTCTAATCCAGGAACGGTCGTGCAGGTGATGGATCCCAGTGGTCATGTTACGAACCTATTCCCCTGCTTCGACTTCCAAACCCTTGCCGACAGTCTGGAATCAATGGGTATCACTTGGAAATACTATGCACCGGGCCAAAACCAATCCGGCTATCAGTGGAACCCGCTGGATGCTATTAGCCACGTGCGTAATGGCCTGTTGTGGGATACGAATATCGCGCCGGACACCGAATTTGTCACCGACGCAGCCGGAACCCTGCCTGCCGTGAGCTGGCTGGTAACGGGGGAGGGCAATAGCGAACACCCACCCAATAGCGCTTGTGCGGGAGAAAACTGGACGGTTACGCAGTTGAACGCGATCATGAATGGTCCGAATTGGAATTCAACCGCGGTATTTGTGGTGTGGGACGACTTCGGCGGTTTCTATGATCACGCAGCGCCCCCAGTCAGCACCGACGAGTACCCCTACGGACCGCGCGTGCCATTGTTGATCATTTCGCCTTACGCCATCCCCGGGTATATTTCGCATACTACTTATGAGTTCTCATCTTTCTTGAAGATTGTGGAGGAGCGTTTTCAATTGCCGCCGCTCACCGTCCGAGACAGCGGCGCGAACGACATGCTGGACAGTTTCGACTTTAGCCAAAACCCATCCCCTCCGTTGATCCTACAAACTCGGAGTTGTCCGGTGGCCTCGACATCGAGCCTGACTTTCCTGCCACAGCTTGTGCAAACGGCGAGCCCATCCAGAACCGTCACAGTGACAAACTTTGGGGCCTCTGCCCTCAAAGTGAGCAGCATCGTCACCAGCGGAGATTTTTCTCAAACCAATAACTGTACGCGTGTGTCGTCAGGAAAAATTTGCACTATTAGTGTCACCTTTGTGCCGACAGCGACCGGAACCAGGACGGGCACGCTCACCATAAACGACAGCGACTCCAGCAGCCCGCAGATCGTCAACCTGAGCGGGACCGGGACTAGCGTGACGCTGACGCCGAACCCTCTCGTTTTCACCCCGCTCTTGACATCCAAAAGCCACTCCCTGTCCGCGACGCTTACGAATAATGCGAGCGCGACACTCGACATTTCCAGCGTGGTTACTAGCGGTGATTTCACCTCCACCAATACCTGCGGTGGCAGCGTTGCGCCGGGAGGGCAGTGCACCATCCGCGTTGTCTTTACGCCCTCGGCGACCGGGACCCGATTCGGTACCGTCACGGTGACCGATAGCGACGGCAGCAGTCCCCAAATCCTGAACCTCACGGGAGTGGGCACCACTCTGACAGTGTCACCTCGCAAGCTGTCGTTTGGCAGTCAAAGCGTCGGCACGGTGAGCGCTCCCAAGACATTCACGCTGACCAACAACGGGAGCGCCGCGTTGGAGATTTCCAATGTTGCCGTCGTCGGCAAATACACCCAGGTCATCCCGGACTACAGCCAGAGCAACACCTGCGGAACGAGCCTTGGGGCCGGGAGTTCTTGTACTGTAACCGTAGAGTTCACTCCTCAGATCCCCGGCTCCATCGTGGGGTCCATTGCTATCGTCAACTCCGAGTCAGATACTAGTCCCTTGATAGTTTCCTTGAGCGGGACCGGCCTTGCCGCGCCACTGGTGTCGCTAAATCCGACAAGCTTGACCTTCCCCGATCAACCGGTTGGGACATCCAGCACCCCCCAGCCGCTGACCCTCACAAATACAGGGAGCGCAACCCTCAACCTTGACAGCATCGTGGCCAGCGGTGACTTTTCTGAAACCAACACTTGTGGCAGCAGCGTGACGGTAGGCGGGAGTTGCACCATCAGCGTGACCTTCACTCCCACCGCAGTGGGACTGCGTACCGGGTCACTAGTCCTCACCGACAATGCCAGTGATAGTCCGCAAACCGTGAGTCTATCGGGCACCGGGATATGACGGCGGTCATGCCGTCGGCGATCGTCGCACTTAGGAGCTGCAGAGTCGTATTCGAGATGGTGGTGGTAGCAAGGATTTATGTCAAGACATTCAGTTTTGACCGTTTCGCTGTATTTGTTGGTAGGGTTAACGGGGGTTTGCTCTACCAACTGAGCTACGCGCCCGCTGTGGACTCACCGTTGAAAACTTAATCATTAATTTAACATGCCGGGCGGGACCAGAGTCGAGATTGGCGGACAACTGGCGCAGCGGGCAGCCGCGAACAGCTTCCTCGTCGCGGCCGAATCAGCGCTGATGGACGTAAACACTCCGGGCTGTTTGCGCGTATAATTCAATTGGGGTGGTTACCACCTTCTCCTCTTTCAGGTTCCCTGAGCTAAGTCAGCCCATCTGAAGTTTTCTCTCCTTAGGTTCTCAGGAAAGCAGTGTACCCCATGCATCCGAGTGCGATTCTGCACGAAGTTCAGCAACTCTACAACGTGAGTGACCGTCTTGATGTGCTCGCGGAAAAACATCCCCTGGTTTCAGAGGCACTGGCTGGCATCTCGGGGAGCGTTCGTAATACGGCCACTTTGCTGCAGGTGCTGGTTGTAACCAAAATAGCGTCACTTTCGGGATTACAGCCGGCGGACGCCTGATTTGCTCACCGCCGTCTTCTTGAGATGTGGTTTGGAATTGTGCGGCGGAGGCGTTAGTCGTGGAGAACGACATTCAGGAGCGAACTGTGAACTTGCAGCTCGGCCCCGCCGCTGTACTCAACGAAACCCAACTTTCTAAACCGGTTCATGAAAAAACTGACTCGGGAGCGGGTTGTGCCCACCATCTCAGCCAGAGTCTCCTGACTGATCTTGGGGATTACGGTTTCGGGCTTGCCTTCCTTGCCAAAATGAGCGAGCAGTAAAAGGATTCGAGCTAGTCTCTTTTCGCTCGAATTGAAGAGTTGATCAACCAGATCTTCTTCGTAACGGATGTTCCGCGCCAATAGATAGGCCACGAACAAGTCGGAAAACTCATGGTGGCGGTGAAGCGCCTCCATCATTGTTTTCTTGTCAATTCGCAGAACGTCACAATCCGTCATGGTGATTGCAGATCCCATGCGCAAAGGCTGGCCACCGAGGCAACCTTCGCCGCAAAAGTCGCCGGCACTTAATACGCCAACAGTCGCTTCCCTGCCATTGTTAGACACAACTGTGAGTCTTACCTTTCCTTCCCGGATATAAAACACCGCGTCAGCGGCATCGCCTTGCGAGAAGATTGCACTCCTCTTTGCAAAGGAGACAGTTTTTTGGCCCTTACCGATGGCGGCGAGGAATGTATTTTGGTCGAAGGCGGGCTTCCTCTTAACGGCTGCTGCTGCGGGACTCATGGCGGGTAACCTCTTTCCCGATGTTACGCACTATCGGCAACTTTGTAATGGAAATATGAAAATTATGAAAGCGGCTGGAACGACAATATCTTGCAAGGTCGCTACAACAAGAGTTAATGGTGTCACCGTTTGTGACACAAGTCAAGGCCGGGAAGTTTCTCATTCTAAAAGCCCACAACTGTTTACCATTCAGAGCTGTTCAATTTTGACCAGATTTATGAATTCCCAGAATGGGACAATCCCCTCATCAGAAAAACTATTCGGTTGAAGTATGGGCGGTGGGTTTATGTCCAGACCCCTAAAACATAGAATTCTCGTAGTGGATGACGAAGAAAGCATCCGCTCGGTATTTGCGCAGTTGCTACAGCGCGAGGGATACGACGTTGATACTGCGGAAAATGGTTTTGACGCCCTCTTGCAGCTGAAACAGTTTTTGCCCGATGTGATCATTTCCGACCTGAACATGCCGAAAATGTCGGGATTTGAATTTCTCTCGGTGGTGCGTCGCCGCTTCCCCAAGATCCCAGTCATTGCCAGCAGCGGAGCCTATGGAAGCAGAGTGGTGCCGACCGGAGTGCTTGCCGATTCTTTTTACGCCAAGGGACAGGAAGAGCCTACGACCCTTCTGAAAAGTGTGGCTGACCTGATCCAGACCTCTGCCGCACGGGCCAGAGCCCATCAGAAGGAATCTGCCCCGGTTTGGATTCCTCGGAATGGGAAGGACTCGAACGGCATACCTTACATCGTGATTACCTGTACCGAATGCCTGCGGTCGTTTCCGTTGAATGTAACAAAAGAGCAGAACCCGGAGGTTCTTGAAACTCTCTGTCTCTTCTGTTCGAACAAGGTTAAATACATCATTGATTTTTCTCTTTCCGTAACCTCTCCTCCACGGGGAGTGTCTGCCCCTATACGCGCGACCGGAATTGCGAGCTAGAGCC
This sequence comes from Terriglobales bacterium, assembly GCA_035489695.1. GTDB lineage: Bacteria > Acidobacteriota > Terriglobia > Terriglobales > Acidobacteriaceae > 40CM-3-55-5. The sequence goes on along the minus strand of DATHJP010000261.1, from coordinate 336 downwards.
TCGTCGTAACCCAGAGGACCGAAACTCATTTTGAGCAACATTCGAGTGTCAGCGAATTCCCTTGTCTCGGCTGCCCAGAGTTGCGCGATAATTAGTGGCAATCGGTTGCGATGGAAATGCCGAGAGGAGAATCATTTGATGAAAAGCGAGGCAGTTTCTCTACCGGTAATCGCTGGTGTCCCACTCGATTGCAGTTTCTGGCTGGAAGATGATGGCTGGAGCGGAGTTTGTGAGAGGCTTTCGGTCATCGTTCGAGGCGGCAGTTTTGAAGAGGCCAAGAAAAACATGGAGGCCGCTCTACAAGAACACATCGAACGCGTTCTCCGCGAACATTTG
>DATHJP010000260.1:0-2426 GCA_035489695.1 Terriglobales bacterium | reverse complement strand
GGCCACTCCCGCGAATGAGTTTTAAGTTCGCTGATTCGTTCCGACGGGGCAATCAGGTTAACAAGTTCTCCACCGTGCGGTGCAATAAGATGGCTGGTCGAAGCGGTCAAATCCGTGAACCTCCCAGGTTCTTCGATTAGTTTTGTGAATCCGTGCTTTGGGCCGGCAGAAGTCTAAGCGCGGCGCTCTTTCCGCCTTCTCGTGCCAGAATAATCAAATTAGCAAGCCAGATTTTTCAACTGTCGCCTTTACCAAACTGCAATTTCTATACCTTCCAGAAGCTCTGTTATAGCGGGCATTCAATTGAAAGTGAAGGGCTTAGCAGTGTGCCCATTTCCCATCCAGGAAGCCGGCGAGCAATGTGGCAAACATTTATCACAAAGTCCTAATGACTCGGCAACAGAAATTTGCTTCTGGCAGGCTCAAAATCAGCGCATCACTCGATGTGCGGGAGTATAGCCGACCGCTACATGGGCGAAGTACGTTTCTCGACAACTCTGATTCCTTGACCCTCGACCACGAGTGCTGCCGCGTAATTCGGACTCACTTCCAGTCCATACATAGACCAGCGATGTCGCTCCTTGGGATCCGGCCGGGTGCCCAGTAACTGAGCAGGCTGTCGCGGAAGCAGGGAGACATCGAATTGATCTAGCGGGAGCGACAACCCGTTCCCCTTGGCCTTGACGAAAGCTTCCTTCCTCGTCCAGCAGAGAAAAAATGCTTCCTGTTTCAATTCTTCTAGAACGTCGGCGAATGCGGCCTGCTCGGCTTGCGAAAAGAAACGTCCAGCAATCTCCTTAACACTGATGTCCTGGTGGATTTGCTCGATGTCGACTCCAACTTCTCTTCCGCGCACGAAGGCAAACGCCGCCATTTTATCTGAATGCGATACATTGCATCTAATTCCGCCCGCATTATGCTCACTGCCAAGGCTGGGCTTGCCGTTTGGAGAATAATCAAAGCTTACTGCCTTGAGATCGATTTGCAGATAAGCACTCAGCAATGTTCGCAAAAATTGGCGGCCGGCTATGTAGCGTTTTCGATCCCGGTCAAATTTAAAACGATCGGCGCGCCGATGTTCGTCCTGCGAGAGTAGCAGCAGCCTGGGTTCTGCTCGTGAACTCAAAGCATCCAAGTCGGCGTGCCAGACATGCACTTCGTGCTCTGACAGGTCCAGACATTGTGGCACCTGGAAATCTGCTTCAACGAGATTCATCGGGCCCGAAATCAAAGCGTTCCCTCAATCTTCAAGACGCAGCCAAGTGATGTAAGCCAGAGTGCCTATCTGTGAGCTGCGGTCGCGACAAGTTGCTCCGATGTGCGAGCGCGCCGGAGAGAATCGGCCAGCTTTTCAGCGAGCTGACTCACGAGGGGTTCCCGAAGAAGAAGAATATGTTTCCTGGTCTTCACTTCGATCAGCTGAAGTTCCACTTCTCCAGTGGTTCGTGCCCCCCAACCCATATGTGGATCGTTCACATAGTAGTAGGGTTGTTTCGGCCTCTTAAGTATCGTGATCTTTCCCCCAAACTTGGGCGAGACGAAGGACGGCCCCGGCCAGTAAGCTGCCGGCCACTCACTTCGCGAACCGTTATTCCCCGAGATCCGGTGGTTCACCCTATCTCGCAACCACTTTAGAATCGTCTTGCGTTTGTCTGGCAGAGCCATCCGCCAGAAGTCTTTGAATCGTCCAGAGTAGTAGTCGATCTTCCAGAGGAAGCGAATCTGACTATTCTCGATCACCCAGGTGTCGAAGATGACCAGCAGAGCAACTTCCTCACCTCGCGCTTCCAGGATTCGGGCCATATCGAAAGCGATCCGAGCGCCTTCACACATACCCCCGAAATAGTACGGTCCGCGAGGCTGTATGGTTTTCATTGCCTCTATATATTCGTTAGCCAGATTCTCGAACTCAATGGAGCTATAGGGGCGACCCTTGGGCCGACGGCCTGGGCCCTGGACACTGTAAAAGGGTTGATCCTCGTCGAGGTGACGTGCCAGAGCGACGTATCCGAGCGGGTTTACTCCCGGCGTGGCAACCGCAAAGAACGGAGGCTTGGAATCACCTTCTTGGATCATCATCACCATTTGGTGTGGCGGCAGTGCCTCCCCGCGTAGTACGTCGGACAGGTGCTCGACGGTGGCTCCCTGGAACAGCGTCGCCAGCGGGATCAGCCTTCCAGTGGCCTTCTGAATCTCCGACATCAGGCGAACTGCGAGCAGGGAATGGCCACCGAGCTCGAAGAAGCTGTCCTGTACTCCGATGGAGTGAATGTTGAGCACCTTCTGCCATATCTCAAGCAGCATGCTTTCGAGTTCGTCCCGCGGAGCAATCACCTGGTTCTGTAACGGCATATCCCGCACAGGTAAGGCATGACGATCCAGCTTCCCGTTAGGCGTGAGCGGAAACTTATCTAACGCGGTGAAGG
>DATHJP010000259.1:0-4583 GCA_035489695.1 Terriglobales bacterium | reverse complement strand
TCCTGGAAATGCAACTACATTGTCCCAGAATTCCAGGCGCACAAATGGAAGACCGGCTTCCGTGAGCTGGTTACACAGGTTATCAATCTGCGTGCTCTTTCCTGATCCATCCATGCCGGAAAAACTCAGCAAGACGTCCGGACAGTGCTTGGCTTGAACTTCCGCGGGCCCCGATTGGTTCAAAGATGCACCCCAAAAAATGCGCTAGATAAATTCGTAATATTCTTGTGGATCAGCGAGTGCCTGGAGGTCTTGAAGGGCTCCCCTTCGACAATGCGGCCACAGTCCCAATCGCCACTCCCGCACCCGCAATCACGCCCATCTTTATCAAGAACGATCGAACCTGACGTTGCTTCGCTGGCGCAATCGCCGCACCCGCTGGCCGCGACGCCGCGTTGCCGCTGAGCTTTCCGGCTTGAGCGGCGGCTGTTCCCGTCGGCTGCGCGCTTCGAACCGGTTGCTGCGCCACCGCGGGAGTTACCTTTTCCTGCTCCGGCTGCGGTTTGGCTGCGCCTGGACTATCAGGCAAATGATTACGATTAATCAGTTCCTGCGACGCTTTGTCTTCTACATCCTGACGAGCCGGACTCTCCTCCGCCGGTTGTGCCTGGTTCTCCTCCTGCGGCGGCGCGCTCTGCGGCGGCGCGCTCTGCGGTTGAGCTTGCGGCTCCTGCGTCTGGGCGGGAGGCTCCGTCGGCGCCTGTTGTGCCAGCAGCATGGCCGGTTGCAGCAAACCGGACAGCATGAATACCAGGATTACGCCGAGTAGTTTGTCCGTCCAGCGATTCATTCCCACTCCTTGCGATTGCGAGTTCCGCTTCCAACAAGCGTTATGCGACGGCTGGCTGAGCTGAAGCCTCATCGGACAACTTATTATTATCCACACGTGCCATGCTGAAACTTGATGCCGCCTCGGATACCGTCGGAAACATTTCAAAAATCTGATCCATCCGAGTCAGTTCCAGAACCGTTGCCGCCTGGGGAGAAATCCCCGCCAGCTTCACTGCGCCGTCCCGTCGCGCGATTTGTGACATGCAATCCAACAGCATATCCAAAGCAGCCGAATCCATATCTTGGACGGCCGACATATCTACTACCACACGCGGACGGTCGCGCCTGAGTTCAGGCTGAAGCGCGCGCATGAAACTCCGCGCTTCCTTAGCACCAACGTATTCCGGCAACTTGATCACCATTTTTGGGCCCCTTTCTTGATCCCTTGCCGTCGGCTCAGCGTCCAGACACGGAATGCGCCCTAAAGCGCAATCAGCTCAACCGTCCAAACCGGCGAGTAGTTAGTAGAGATGCCAATTGTGAGGAGCGGGTTACTAAACTTGAACCAAACGTACCGTTCCCTCCCAGCACCGATCGCGCCCTCCTGCCCAACTGGCGGGAAGTAGAAGTAGCGCCGATTAAACGAGAATCATTAATCTCCATCTCGATCTTACGATTTAGATGAAACAGCCTCGACCCCTTCACTAAAGCATGGGTGACGTTGAGGCCCATTCCCAGATAAGTGCCAGGAAACACACAGCAATCATCCACTGAAGTGCCGCAGTCCACTTCACATTGCCTTTCCACTGAGCTGGCGCCACTGATCGTGCAGGATGCTTCTACAAAAGTCTCGGCTCCGATAAATGCCGGCGCCACGATGGTGGCCGAGCGATCCACCCTGGCATTCTCCCCGTACCAAATACGTGGCCGCACCTCACGCCCTACCGGTCGGAGGCCGCATCGCCCTGAAAACGCATCCTGCACCAATCGACGGAAATCGGCTGGCTCGGTCAGGCGATTGGCATATCCAGTAAAAGCGTAACGCTGGCGTTGCGGAATCAACCCGCTCAGCCGGCTGCGAAAAGAACCCGTACCATCCCGAAGTCGGGCAGCGTCCACTACTACCAAGTCAAGTGCGTCCTGACGGTGGTACACCTGGGTGAGCGGACTCGCCGTCTCGCGGTGAAAACGCAGCAAATCGGGCAAATCGAGCTCGACATAGGGTCCCAGCCGGACCAATAGCAACGTTTCCATTCCTTGATTGAGGTATTCCGAGACCACGCTATCCCACGCCGGCCAAAAACCTGGGGTTGAACCAGCGCGGTAGAGAGACGCATTCGTGCTGGTAGCCGTACACCCTGCGAGTTTGCCTTCTGAAATAATCGAGATCCGCTGTGCCCCGAAACCTCGAAGCCGGGCGACAACACGATCCATGATGCTCTGTCCGAGAACATCACAGGAAGCGGCCGGAGAACCCATGAGCAGGGGGGATGTCGCTTTGGTTTTTTCGATGCGCTTGCGTGGTGCGCCGCCAGCCCCATCTGAACCAGTATGGGCTGGGCCGGCAATAGTCACGATTACTCCGATGTTCTCCATGTCTCCGCTTTTCACTAGACTGCTCTGTTGGCGCGTACGGTTACGCGTTGGTCCCGATGAATTGCGGAGTGGCGGCGTTGGCTGCCGAAACCACAGCCACTGTTTCCTCTGGCCCCTCCACATCCGCCGCTTGCTCCCAGGCCTCAAGCACGAGGGCGGGCGACAGTTCCTCAAATTGCGCGCGCGAACGCGCCGAGCGCTGACGAGACGTGTCCGGTTGTTTGGCGCCGTCCTCAGCTTCCACCCGGGCATATCCGAGCAATTCACGAATCCGCAGCTTGGCTTTGTGCAGTTGTGATTTCGAATTTCCTACGGAGCAATCCAGCAGTTGCGCGATTTCCTGGTGCTCGTAGCCTTCGACTTCGTGCAGCAGAAAAATGGTTCTGTAGCCGGCGGGCAGTTCCTTGATTGCGCGGGCCAGTGCGATGCGATCGACCGAGCCGGTTAGCCGGTCATCTTTACTTCCGTATTCGCGCCGGACCGTCTTCGCGTCCTGGCTATAGGGTTCGTCGAGAGAGACCTGACGCAATGCCTTCTTGCGGAAGTGCATCAGCACGGTATTGACTGCAATGCGATACAGCCACGTGGACAGCGCGGAATCGCCACGAAAAGTCTGCAACTTGCGAAAAACCTGCAGAAACGCGTCTTGCGTTAGATCCTCAGCTTCTGCAGTATTGTTGGTCATGCGCAGGCAGACGGAGTAAATCCTCGCCTTATGCGCATAAAATAATGAAGAGAATGCATCGGAGTCGCCTTGCTGAGCTCGCCTTACTAGGTCTAGGTCCGTATCGAACCGAGGGGTGGAATCTGGGTGGCTCACTTGAATCTCCTTTCACAACGGGTCAGGCTCTTGGTCATGCGTCTTACAAGTAGGTGCGCTTGCATGGTTGAGAGTAGGGTGAGCAGCCGCTTCGGTCCATCCGGTGCACTCTGTATGGGTTTTGATAAGTTGCTGTACCACAGTGAAATGCGCGGAACCGCAATTAAAGTGCGTAAAAAGCAAATCGTGTGGCGAGACCTACACGCAAACCGCACGCAGACCCTCCGAATCGCCCTTTAGCCTGTAGTGCCCCTACAGTGTTCCCACCTGGGAAAATACATTGCACTGTGGATGGGTTGCGCAAAACCGGTGGATAACGTCCCGCCGGGGACGTACACGGTTCAACGGATACGAGAGCTGAAAAGCGAACGCGCGACAGATTCCGGGCGAAGATGCTCACGTAGTGGCAGGCGACTCGCCTGCCAAACGAGCGCAAGCTCGTGGAGCTAGCCAGGCAGGCGAGTCGCCTGCAGCTACGTGATCTAACGCGAAGGGCTGCGGGGGAAAGTTATTGCGCTTGCGAAGCCTGTCTTGCTCGGTCACTGCCGCAAGAAGTCTCTGCAGAATCGCTACAGAAACTCCTTAGAAAAAGTACAGCGTCAGTGGGATTGTTCGCCTTGCATTACGACCCTATGCTCTCGTCATGAATGTTGCCCTCTATCATACCCACCACTCGAGCAGGCGCCGGTCTCGTAGTGAGGCTGGCCCTGCTTCTCGCCTCTTCTTAGAGGGTGAGCGGAGCGGCGGGCGCGGTGCCGGGCTACATTCTTCTTTTTCCTAAATGTATTTTTCGTTCGCGTTCAAACCCAACCCTAATTTAATCGTGGAGGCGTATTGTGAAATCCAATTCATTAAAAGACCTGTACGTCGAACAGCTCCAAGATTTGTACTCTGCCGAAAATCAACTGATTAAAGCACTGCCAAAAATGATTGACGCCGCATCTTCCGACGAGTTGCGCACGTCCATTGAAGAACATCTGGAAAAAACCAAACAGCACGCGACCCGGCTGGAAAAGATATTTGGCCGCATTGGAGAAGATCCCAAGGGAAAGAAATGCAAAGGCATGGAAGGCCTACTGAAAGAAGGCAGCGAAGTCATTGAAGACGATGATATGGAAGAGGAAGTAAAGGATGCGGCAATGATCGCTGCCGCTCAACGCGTCGAACATTATGAAATCGCCGGCTACGGCTGCGTGCGCACCTACGCCACGCTGCTGGGCGACAGAGAAGCCGCCGCTCTGCTCGAACAGACGCTGGAAGAAGAGAAGGAAGCCGACGAAACGCTGACGGAAATAGCGGAGCAGATTAACGTCGAAGCAGTTGGCGTTGAAGCCGAAGAAGAAGAAGAAGTATCGAGCCGTCGCAAGACCGCCGGTCGGAGATCGAAGCCGGCAGC
>DATHJP010000258.1:0-12156 GCA_035489695.1 Terriglobales bacterium | reverse complement strand
CCGCGGCCTCCCGCCTGGGCATTGCGGTAATCGGCAGCGCCACTCTTTATCAATCACGGCTTACGCATGGGCTGCCGGATTTCGTAGGCCAGACCCTGGGGATGAACAGCGACGCCGAAAATGCCATCCAGTTTTCCCGCTCGACGCCAGGATTGACCTCATCGCTGATCGGGATGCGCAGCAAAGAGCACGTGCACTCGAATCTGAAGCCCGCGTCAAATCCAATCACTCCGCTGGAACAATGGAGCAAACTGTTTACCCAGCGCTGAACTTCCACAGGCCACGTAGCGACAAGCGACTCGCCTGTCCGGCGCGAACGCGCCGCTCAATAAATCAGTCACGCCATTTGCGGTCGGGTCCGGGGATGCATGTGCAGCCACAGGCTGCCGCGGAGCTTCGCTCCGCTGGACAGGCGAGTCGCCTGTCGCTACGTGGTCTGTGCTGCTCTGGGAAAAGCAGAATGTGCTACTTCAGTTCCTGGAGCTTCGCCGAAGCGATCTGGGACGCTTCACTGGAGGGATTTTCTTTTTGCACCTGCTCGTAAAGTTTCTTCACTTCCGCGGCCTGTCCATCGGCCTGATAGGTGGCAGCAAGTTCCAATTGTGCGGCTACTTTGCCTACGGTGCGCGTCGGCTTGTCGATTAATTTCTTATACAGATCGATGGCCTCTTTGTTCCGATTGAGATTGCGGTACACCGAAGCAAGCGCAAACTTAGCCAAGGAGGAGAGATCGTCATTGTGCGTCGACGCGACTCTGCGGAGTTCCCGTTCGGCGGTGGCGTTGTCGCCCAGTTGCGCGGAAGTGAGACCAAAAAAATAACGAGCAACGTCGCCGGACCGGGTGTGAGGATATTTCTCGACAATCGCCTGAAATTGCTTGTGGGCCTCGGTCGCCCGTTCCTGAGAAGAAGCAAAACTGGGCGAATCAGGCTGGGCCGGAACGCCGGCGGGACGCAGCGGGGTCTGGAGAGTACGGACTGCCCGGCTCAAGTCAGCGCTGGCCTTCTCATCCTGTTTGTTGATGTAATACCAACCGCCGATAGCGCCCGCCACCACAATCAATGTCACGGTAGCAGCGACGGCAAGTTTGGTTTTGTGCTCGACGGACCAGTGGACGGTCGCTTCCGCGGCCCCGATGGTGGCCCCTCGGAATCGGTCTTGTTTCAGTTGATGGCGAGTTTGTGCGCGCACTAACTTCCCTTCTAATGATGCCGGTGGGCTGACAATCTCTCAGTCTAACAGGCAAAAATTGACAGCGTCAAAGTATGGTCACGATACGCCAACAGCGTAGTTTCTGCTCAAACGGCATTGAGGTGTTAGCCGGGCTACTGGACGGCAGCACTTCACGGCGGATTAGTCGAACGGCGGCAGGCAGGCTTGGTAATACTTTGCGTCGAAAGATCTCGGCTGCTTTGACGCCATTAAGCAAATCAGGCGAATGTCCGTATGAATATCAAGAAACACGCCGAAATCGTTTGGCACGACCCTGGAGAGTTGGATTGCTGAGTCGAGACTTCCGGCACGGTTTCCTGCGAGGCAGACATCCCATAGTGCGATTCCCCTCTCAACAAGCCGAAGAGTACGGTCTGCATAAGAAAGGTCGGGTGAAGCCCCGACAAGCTCCTTCATGATGGGCCAGAATGCATTTCGCGGCTGAGCGTAGTATTCGCCGCGCTGGACGGAGTTCTTGCCTGGGAGCGTACCTAGAATGAGCACGCGAGCATCAAACCGAGCGATTGCATCGAACCCGCACGATTTCGCACTGTCGAGCTTCATCGATGCCGCACCCAGCTAAACGCTGTACTGGTTCTTCTTCTTTTCTCGATGTCTTTCGAGGCCGAACTCAATGAGTCGCTCAATTAGATCGGGATAAGACAGGCCTGAGGCGGCCCACAGCTTAGGATACATGCTGATGGCAGTGAATCCAGGCATGGTATTGATCTCATTGACGTAAATCTTCCCGTTTTTGGGGTCCATGAGGAAATCCACGCGGGCCAGGCCGGAGCAGTCCACTGCCTGAAAAGCCTTGACGGCCAGTTCTTGAACTTTCCTGGTCTCGGCCTTGGTGAGCTTTGCGGGGATGATTAGCTGAGAGCCTTCGTCGAGGTATTTGGCCGTGTAGTCGTAGAACTCTTTGCCCGGCACGATTTCTCCGGGCACGGAAGCCTTCGGCTGATCGTTGCCCAGTACCGAGCATTCGATTTCGCGCGCTTTCTGTTTGCGTCCGCCCACACCTTGCTCGATCACGATCTTGCGGTCAAACTTGGCGGCTTCTTGGATGGCCGGCCCCAGCTCTTGGCGTTGGCGTGCCTTGGAAATTCCCACCGAGGATCCCAGGTTCGCCGGCTTTACGAACACCGGATATTTCAATTTGCTCTCGACCAGGCGCTGAACCTTCTTTGGATTTGTTTCCCACTCGGTGCGCAGTGCCGTCACGTGCTTCACAATCGGAAGTCCGATAGCACGGAAAAGGGATTTCATAATATCTTTATCCATCCCAGCGGCTGAGCCCAGCACCCCGGCGCCCACGTATGGGATGTCCGCCAGCTCGAGCAATCCCTGAATGGTGCCGTCCTCGCCAAAAGTTCCGTGCAGCACGGGGAAAATGATATCCACGTTGATGGCGCGATCGGCCGCGCGGCGGGTCAGGCCCGCAGCACGCGCATCGGTCTCAAAGGGAGTAAGCGACGAGCCTTGTCGCTGCGGTTCAGGGGGCACGACCACAGCTTCGCCCTTGGCCAGGAGCGCCGCCCCTGGGGTTGCATCGGGATCTCCAGCGCGGAGTTGCCGGGAATCTTCGGGAAGCGCTTTTCCCTGCAGCAGTCGCTCCGCATCGGCTGATGTCAGCCAACGGCCTTCCTTGGTAATGCCCACCGGCACAACTTCATATTTGTTTTTATCGATGGCGTTGAAAACCGAGGCGGCGGAAAGCAGCGAGACTTCATGCTCACCGCTGCGTCCGCCAAAAAGGATACCGACGCGAATTTTCTTCATGCAGGCTAACCGGACCTCACCGTAATTCTTATCACATTGCATCCACCTGTGAGCGGCGGGCCCGCAGAACGGGTTGACAAGGACTGTACCCCGGAGTAGCCTCGGCAACACTTGGGGTTGAGCGTCAGTCCTGGCAGCCGATTCGCAGCGCGTCAGGACGTGATTTCGCCCCAGGATCCCCCGCGACGTCCAAGTGTGAGCAGCCTGCCTGAACCGAGGAGTGATCCCATGTCGCACAAACAACTTTGTGTCGCAGTACTCATCTGCGCAGTGCTGTTCACCGGCTTTGCGCTTGGCCAGAACAATGCCAAACCGCTGACGAATGACGACGTGGCGGCCATGGTGAAGGGCGGACTTCCTGAGACCACCATCATCAATGCGATTAACGCGCAAGACTCTAATTTCGACGTGTCGGCCACGGCTCTGATCAAGCTGAAACAGCAAGCGGTCAACGCAAAGATCATGGATGCGATGCTGGCCGCAGCCAACAAGAAACACAGCGCCGCGACTGCGCCCGCGCCGGCAGCCGCTCCTGCCGCGGCTCCCGCTGTGACCGCTGGCCAACCGTCAGTCACGGTGCTCAAGGGCACGACACCAGAGCCGATTCCTGTTTCCAAAACGCAGATTGCCCAGACCAAAACCAAAGCCACGTCTCTGAACGCACTAAGCACGGACAACGCCCTCGGCCAAGCCATGCAGAGCGTCGCCACGACGGCTGCGCAACAGGCGGCGTATCGGAGCGGTTCTTATACTGGTGCCTCGGCGATCGGCGCGGCAGGAGGCGTGATGGGAGGCCTGATGGGTCATCGCAAACCCACTGTCACCGACGTGTGGGCGCTACCCGGGCAGAAGTCCGATCTGGTGCTAGATAGCAACCAACCCAGTTTTGAAGTCCACTTCGCCAATATTCCAGGGGTGGTTGCGGACGAATACGAGCCTGCCCTGGTAAAACTCGCGCCTTCGGCGAACAATTTCCGCCTCGTCGGTGCCACCCAGGCTAAGCAGGATGTTCTGGAGTCCTCCACCATGGACTGGGAGATCTATTCTTCGTTCATTGAAGAGCGGGTAGCTGCGCAGGCCACCAAGGTTTCTTCTGGAGACTACAAGTTGCAAGCTGCTGCCGCACTGCCCGCTGGCGAATATGGTGTGGTGCTGCGTCCGCTGAACAAAGCGAAGAAGTTTTCCGGCAGTAGCGTGGCACAAAATTCCGGGGAAGGCCTCCTGTTCAATTCGGTGTGGGCTTTTGCCGTCAAATAAGCGAGATGGATTATGCGAGTCCATAACTTCGCGCGCAGCTTGTCGGCGTTGTTGTTGCTGATCGTAACCGGGGTTTCCGCCCAGCAGAAAAATCCTGCGCTCACCAATGGCGACATTCTCACCATGGTCAAAGGTGGGCTGCAGGAGGCCACCGTGTTGAATGCCATCGCGGCCAATGAAACCGACTTCGACGTGTCTGCGAAAGCGCTGCTTGACCTGAAACAAGCCGGCATCAGCGACAAGATCATCGATGCCATGCTGGCGGCTGAAGCAAAAAAGCGGAACGCAGCCTCCGCCGCTTCAGCTTCCGTGCAATCCGCTCCCACAGAGGGCGCAACGCCACCTGGACCTCAGGATGCCGCCACGGCACAGGCCTTGGCACAAATGGGAATGACGCCACAGATGCTGGCGCAAATGCCTGCGGCATCGCGTCAACAGATGATGATGGCAATGTCTCAAATGCGCGGCATGAATGGGATGGCCGGCATGCCCGGCATGGGCGGACCGACGCCGATGGTTTCATCCGCCATGCCCAAAATTGCGTTGCTGATTGGGACCGAGAAAAAACTCATGACCAGTTCCCTGGCTCAGATGGCGCAGTCCAAGACCAAGGGAATGTCTGGTGGTGGGTCAGCGGCAGGATCGATGCTAAGCAGCTTCGCATCCACGGGGTTGAGCTTTGCGGCTATTGGCGGCGGAATGTTTGCCGGACCGGCAATGGGGATTGCGTCAGGCATGTTCGGCGGCCTCATGGGCGGACATCATGGAATGCCGACGGTGACCTACATATGGGCTCTTCCCGGACACAATTCACCTTTCCTGATGCCGACCACCACCCCTAAATTCGAACTCGAGTTTGGCGAAATTGTTGGGCTTGATCCCGACAGCTACGAACCAGCGCTGGTTCGCCTGCCGCAAACCAAAGACAACTGGAGGCTGGTGGGCGCGACTAAATCCAAGCTCGACTACACCGGCTCGGGCAGCCCGCAGTCAATGATTGATGAGGAGCGCACTCCTTTGAAAACCACCCGGCTGAGTCGAGGCCATTTGCAGATTGAAGCTGGTGCTCCGCTACCTGCTGGAGAGTACGGACTGGTGTTGCGTCCGGTGAAGGCGCACAAACCTAAAAAAGGTGAGTCGCAATCGGAGGCGGAACAAGGCGTCTTCTATTCGGTGTGGGACTTCTCAGTAGCGGGCGAGACAGTACAAGAGCCAAAGTCAAAATTGAAGAAATAAAAGAGGGTCTACAGGATTTTCTTCCCAAACGCCGAGAGTGTAAGCTCTACCGCTAATTCCGCTGTGCGATTGTGTTCGTCGATTACAGGATTCACTTCCACGATCTCGAAACTCAGCATGTGGCCATCGTCCGCGATGATCTCCATGGCGAGGTGTGCCTCACGATAAGTCGCGCCGCCACGAACCGGAGTACCGACCCCGGGCGCATCCTCAGGATCGACCCAATCCATATCGAGTGAGATGTGATACCCCGCGGTGCCACGTCCAGCCATTCGTAATGCTTCTTCCATCACGGTACGCATTCCGCGCTCATCGATGTCCCGCATGGTGAAGACTTCGATTCCAGCTTTACGTACATTTTCCTTTTCCACCGCGTCAATATCGCGGACGCCCACCAAAACGCAATTCTCCGGACTAACTTTCGGTGAGAAATTCAGAATGTTGGCCAGTTCCGGAGGTCCCAGCCCCATGATGGCAGCCAGCGGCATACCGTGCACGTTGCCGCTCGGAGAACTCTCTGGAGTATTGATGTCACTGTGCGCGTCAATCCAGATCAGCCCGATTTTCTGATTCTGCCGCCGGTAAAATTCGGCTACTCCAGCTACCGTGCCAGCGGCGACAGAGTGATCGCCTCCCAGAACGATAGGAACTTTACCCGACTCCAGAGTTTTAATGACCTGTTCGGCGTGCTTGGCACAGGTCGCCGTGATCTCTTTCAAATATTTGGCGTGCGGATGCCCTTCCTTCTTTTGCTCTGCAATCGCAACGGAAACGTTGCCCCCGTCCTCGACCACATGGCCGAGGGCCTCAAGACGAGCTTCCAGCCCAGCCACGCGGACGGCGGACGGCCCCATATCAACGCCGCGGCGCGACTGCCCCAGATCGAGGGGCACACCGATAACCCGAATCTTCTTGGGAACGACGCTGGAGAACGATGCACTGGTTGGGGTCATGGTTAGGCCTAACTAGCCTTCGAATTGTTCATTCACCGCCGAGGACGCCGAGTCGGGGAATTCATTCACAATTCTCTTCAGGCCATTTTTCAATACTCGAACGTGAAAATTGATAAGGAGCCCTACCTTCATCCCTGAGAGACGGAGGTACGAAAGCAGTTGCGCATCGTTAATCGGCGCGAGCTGCTGGACTGCCTTGATCTCGACGATCACCGCATCTTCCACGACCATATCGAGGCGGTATCCACAATCGAGTTTCACGTCTTTGTAGACAACTGGCAGCGGTTCTGCTGCTCAATCTTATAATCCAGTTGTCGAAGTTCATAAGCCATGCAGACTTCATAAGCCGATTCCAAAAGCCCCGGTCCTAGCTTCTTGTGCACCTCGATCGCAGCCCCGATGATGCGCCGCGTGATCAGATCGAGTCTGTCTTTCTCTTCCATTCTCGGCGTACTCTGCGTGCTCGGCGGTAAATAAGCATTCACGGGTAGAGTCTGTGCAGCATTCGCGGGAACGGAATCGTTTCCCTCACATGCTCCAGGCCGCAGATCCACGCCACCGCGCGTTCGATGCCCATGCCAAAACCGGCGTGGGGCACGCTGCCATACTTGCGTAAATCTAAATACCACTTGAACGCCTCCTCCGGCAGGCCATGTTCGCGAATTCGTTTCAGCAGCAGATCATAAGACGCCATGCGCTGCGAGCCACCGATGATCTCGCCATATCCCTCTGGGGCCAGCACATCCACGCACAATGCCAACTCGGGGCGCTCAGGATCAGGCTCCATGTAGAAAGCTTTTATCTTGGCGGGGTAGCGATGGATCATGACCGGTTTATCGAATTGCGATGAAATGTAAGTCTCGTCCGGAGATCCCAGGTCGCCGCCCCATTCGAAATTGTTTTCCAGCGCGCCTTTGGTGTGTGCCTGCTGCAGCATCTTTACTGCTTCGTCGTAAGGAATACGCGGGAACGGAGCGTCGATTTTCTCTAATTTTGAAATATCGCGACCAATGATCTGCAGATCGGCAGCCCGACGCTCCAGGCAGCGCTTGACTAGGAACGTGATGAAGCCTTCCGCGAGCTGCATCAAATCATCGAGCGTGGCGTAGGCAATCTCCGGTTCGACCATCCAGAATTCTGTCAGATGACGTCGGGTCTTGGATTTTTCTGCTCGGAACGTCGGTCCGAATGAATAGACCTTGCCCAGAGCCATGGCCGTTGCTTCGATGTAGAGCTGGCCGGACTGGGTGAGATAAGCCTGCTCATCGAAGTAATCGACAGGAAACAAAGTCGTCGTGCCTTCACATGCAGCCGGCGTCAGAATGGGCGGGTCGGTGAGGGTAAATCCGCGTTCATCAAAAAAATCACGAGCCGCTTTAATGATCTCAGCGCGCACTCGCAGAATCGCTGCCTGCCGTGGAGTGCGCACCCATAGATGGCGGTGCTCCATCAAGAAATCAACGCCGTGCTCTTTCAGCGATATGGGATAAGGATCATTCTCGGAAACACGCTGCACGACCTGCACGTTGGAAACATCAAGCTCGTAGCCGCCAGGAGCGCGCTTATCGGCGCGAACTTTGCCTTCGACAATCACGCTCGATTCCTGAGTAAGCCCCTTCACCGCGTCGAAAATCTCAGCAGGAACAGCGTTCTTGGGCAGAACCCCTTGAATTATGCCGCTGCCGTCACGAAAAATCGGGAAGAGCAGCTTGCCGCTCTCACGCAGGTTGTAAAGCCATCCGCGAAGCGTAACGGTTTCGCCGTCGTGCTTCCCAACGTCCGCTATCGTGGTTACCGGAGACGACATAGTGATCGATGATTGCATACTCAGAGATTTTGGTTCTTAAATCGGCAATCGTAAATCGGAAATCGGAAATTTCTAGCCCTTTTCCAGCTCCGTGAACGTCTCGCCCATTTTTTCCACGGGATTAACTTTCTCATCCGCTTCGATTTCCAGCAGCAGTGGCGGGGTATGCGGCGCAGCGCGCATCAATTCCATGGCTTGTTTCCAGTCAATGGATCCTTTTCCCGGCCATAAGTGCGAATCCCGGTCCCCGGCGTTGTCGTGAACGTGAGTGGAGCGAACATGGTTCTTCAAAATCTCGAAGGCCTCCGCCACATTGCTCGTAATGTGAGCATGCCCGAAGTCAAAACAGACGCCTACGTCGTCGAAATGCGAGGTCTGGATAAATTCCACCAGCTTATCGGGCGTACACAGTTCGTTAGGAATATTCTCCAGCAGGATACGAACTCCCAAGGGCTTAGCGAAGGCCCGCAAGTGCTCGACAGAAGTCATCGCTGCCTCAAACTTGCGGTCATCGAAGGCCTCGCCGCTGGCGCCCAAGTGCTGGACCAGAAAGCGGAACGGGATTTGCTCGGCAATTTCCAGCGCCCGCTTGATCTCATCCATAGCGTTAATCCGCTGCGAGCGGTCGGTCGAAGCCACGTTCACCGGCGAAGCTCCGGTTCGTCCCATCTCGTAATCGGCATACATTGGAGAATGAACAGAATGCAACGGAATGCCGCTGGTGCGGAACCAATCCGCAATTTCACGCACATGCTGCCTGCGGTTGGCGTAGTCGATATGCTGCCGGGCGGCGAAGATTTCGAAGGCCTGCGCTCCGCCCCGCACCAACCCGTCCAACAATCCGGGATGCAGCCGCTCTTTCACGTAAACGTAGGTGGACATCGCTTTCAGCATCAGTAGCCCACCGCCTTTCCATTGTTTCTCACATCGCTCGCGCCCAACCGTTCTCCCGTCTTCAAATCTATCGCGATACATTCCCCATCACTCCAATAGTCTTCGGTCACGACATGATGTCCCATCTGTTGAAGTAGCGCCGCGGTATCAGGTGAAGTGCCGCGTTCGACGTACACCTCATCGGGCAGCCACTGATGATGAAAGCGGGATGCGTTAACCGCTTCCTGAAGGTTCATCCCATAATCCACAATGCCCATAAGAGTATTCGCCACAGTGCTGATGATGCGCGGCCCTCCTGGCGAACCCAGCACCAGGAAAAGTTTGCCGTCTTTTAGGACAATCGTGGGTGCCATGGCGGAAAGCGGCCGCTTGCCGGGCCCGATCGCATTGGCCGGGCCCTGGATCAAACCGTAAGTATTGGGCACTCCCGGCTTGGTGGTGAAGTCGTCCATTTCATTATTCAGCAGAAAACCTAATCCTGCTACGGTAACACCTGAGCCGAAGCTTTCGTTCAACGTGGTGGTCACCGCGACAGCATTTCCGGCCGGATCGACTACTGAATAATGCGTCGTGTGCGTCGGTTCTCGAACAGCTATGGTAAGCGAAGCGTACTGTTCTAGCTGACTAAAGCTGGCTGGCCTGCGCAGCTCCTTGCTAGAACTGGCACGCGCCGGATTAATTGATTCACGCCAATCCCCGGCGTACTTCTTGTCAATCAGCGGAGCTACCGGAATCTTTGAAAAATCGGGATCACCCAGGAGCTCGGCCCGATCGAAGAACGCGCGGCGGAAGGCTTCGAGAGTCAAATGCATTGCCCGGGCCGATCTGCCATATTTGGCCAGATCGTAACCTTCCAGAATATTGAGAATCTCGATCAGCGCAATTCCGCCAGAAGAGGGAGGCGGCGCGCTGATGATTTCATATCCGCGATACGTGCCTCGCACGGTTTCGCGTTCTTTCACTTCATAATGTGTGAGGTCGTCGACGGTGATCAGTCCTCCACCTTTCTGGACGAACGCCGCCAACTCGCGCGCCATAGCGCCGTGATAGAAATCTTCGGGATCTTTGGCAATATGTTCCAGAGTCGAGGCCAGTTCCGGCTGCCGAAAAATCTCTCCCGCTTTGTAGTAGTTGCCGTCACGCTGGAAGATGCGGCGTGACTCTGGAAACCTGGCCAGCCGCTTATCTCGCAAGTCGTTTGCATCCTCCCAGGCCAAGGCAAAGCCTTCGCGGGCCAATTTGATCGCGGGACTCATTATTCGTTCGAGCGGCAGCTTGCCGTATTTCTTGCTCGCATACACCATGCCCGCGACAGAACCTGGTACGGCAATCGCCTTGTAGCCAACCAGACTTGCATTCTCGATCACGTTGCCGCGCGCGTCCAGATACATGTCCGCCGTGGCCGCCGCCGGCGCTTTTTCCCGGTAATCAATAAACCGGACGGCGCCGTCGGTCATGCGGATGAGCATAAAGCCGCCGCCACCCAAATTTCCCGCCTGCGGATGAACTACGGCTAAGGCGAATCCGGTGGCAACGGCTGCATCCACGGCGTTGCCTCCGGCCTGCATCATCTCAACCCCCGCGCGCGAAGCCAATTCGTGCACGCTGGCCACCATGGCGTGCGGCGCACGCACCGGATGCACTGCCGCAGCTAAGTGCGTTGGCGCGATGCTGGCCAGCGCTGCCGGCAGCAGCAAAGAGACTAATCTGTGTTGAAATCGCATGCAGTCAGGGACTTGTGCGGTTCGTGCGCAGTCTGGCTCATACGACGAACCGTGGGCAGACTTCTGAGGCTAGCGTAGCGGACGACGAGCCGTCAAATAGTCAGAGGATTGCGCAAAAGCTATCGCTTCTTGTTTTTGCTGTCTACTTTGCGTGCTCTGCGGCGGGCAGTTTTGACCTTCGTCTTTGATGCCACCATTGCGTAGGACTCGCGAATCAAGTCTTTCAACTCTGGGGCAGGGAGAACGGACAAGCGTTCCAGCAGTACCCATTTGTAGCGGCCTACATACGGGGCAGGACTAATTCCCTCCTGCTCGGTGAGTTCGGAAAACTTATCCGGAGTGCATTTGAGAGAAAGCCGCTGCGGGACGGAACCCAAATCCAGCACGGCAAAGATCTTGCCTCTCACTTTGAAACAGAGATCTTCACCCCACTGCAGATTCTCCTTGGCATCAGAGAAGGAAAGACAGAAGTGACGGATGGATTCTACGTCCATGACTGGGAAAGACTCCACGTCTCGGGAAGTTCAATCGAAAATCGTCAATCGACATTCGTAAATCCAGCCGCTACACCTGCTCTCGCGCCTCCCCCAGAGTCACGGCAACTTCCATCTTGTTCTTCCCGCGGTAAAAGCTCACGCGCACAGTGTCTCCCGCCCGATGATTGTTCATGACCTGCGCATAATCTTGCTGGTCTTCCACTTTCTCGCCATCGATAGCGACGATCAGGTCGCCCCCCAGCAAGATGGCGCTGTTGCCGAGATAAGCGCGCTCGGTGCCGCCGCGCAAGCCGGCGCGATCGGCTGCCCCGCCGGGAGCGACCTGAATTACAAGCAAACCAAAGTCCGAGGGCAGCCCCATTTGTTGCGCCAATTCCGGCGTGATTGGAATTGTGCGCACCCCGAGAGCCGGACGCCGCACTCGTCCCAACGTGACCAGGTCGTTCAACACAGCTTTGGCGGTATTGATAGGAATGGCGAAGCCGATGCCTGCACTTTGTCCTACGCTGGAAGCGATCATGGTGTTGATGCCGATGACTTCTCCGTGCCAGTTCAGCAGCGGTCCGCCCGAATTTCCCGGGTTGATGGCTGCGTCGGTTTGGATAGCGTCATCAATTCTCATACCGTCGGGTTCCTGCACTTGACGTATGGAACTCACGATGCCCCTGGTCATGGTGCCAGACAGACCGAAGGGATTGCCAATGGCATACACTTTTTGTCCCACTTGCAGGTTGCGGGAATCGCCTAAAATCAGTGCCGGGAGATTTGGCGCTTTAATCTGAATCACGGCTAAG
>DATHJP010000257.1:0-5379 GCA_035489695.1 Terriglobales bacterium | reverse complement strand
AGACCAGTTGCTGGATTCTGTGTGGCGCGACACCTCCTACGTCACTCCGCGCTCGGTGGATGTGTATGTTCGCCGCATCCGCGAAAAAATCGAACCTGATCCGGAGAATCCGCGCTACCTTAAGACGGTGCGAGGCGCCGGTTATCGGTTCGAGGTTCCCAAGTGAGGAGCCGAATTTTTTTCAAGCTGCTCGCGGTCTTTGTTCTCGTAATCGCCGCAGCCATGGTCACCCTGGATTTCTCCGTTCGCAGCGCCTGGGAAAAGTCTCTCCGCCAGGAAATCGAGCGTAACCTCACTCAGAAAACCGTGCTGTTCGCACATCGGGTAGACACTGATCGAAGCCATTCTCTGACAGAAATCGCGGCCCAGGAAGCTTTGGCCGCGGGGGCTCGCGCCACCATCATTGATCCCACCGGCAAGGTGCTGGCGGATTCCGAGGCCAACCCGTCTTCGATGGAAAACCACGGCCAGCGCAAAGAGTTCATAGCGGCGCTTCACGGAACTGTTGGGTCGGATGAACGCAGCAGCCACACCCTTGGCATCCCCTTTTTCTACGTTGCGGCCCCAGTTTCGGGGGGAGCAGTGCGCCTGGCCTATCCTCTTTCCGACGTGGAGGCTACTACCAGGCGGGTGCGTCACACGCTTCTGCTGGCTTCGGCGATGGCCTTTGTTGTGGCCCTGCTGATCGCCGGCCTCGCGGCACAATACATAGCCCGCCGCCTTCGCCGCATCGTGGAATTTGCTGACCACATTGCTGGCGGCGATTTGACCGCACGCATTTCTGAGCCCTCGCGGGACGAGATCGGCCAGGTCGCTGCGGCTCTCGATAAAACTGCACGCAAACTGGAGGAAAGTTTTGCTGCGCTGCAAACCAGCCAACGTCAACTTGAAACTCTGCTGAACAGCATGCAGGATGCAGTCATCGCTGTGGCCGCCGATGGCCGTGTGCAATGGGCCAATCGAAGTATGGACCGCTTGCTCCCGCAACGCACGCGCCTGAATGCGCCAGTCGTTGAAACCGTGCGCGACCCCGATTTTCTCCGTGCCGTCCGCAATGCCACGGACACCCGTAAGGTGACCTCCGCTCGTGCGGTTTCTATTCTTCTTGGCCGCAGCTTTGATGTGACGGCGGCTCCCATGCCCGGCGGAGGCGCAGTCGCCGTTCTAAGGGATCTCACCGAAACGGAACGCATCGAGAAAACACGCCGCGATTTTATCGCCAACGTCTCGCACGAGCTGCGAACCCCGCTCACATCCATTCAGGGTTATGCGGAAACCCTGCTCGACAGCGGCTGCGAAAAAAATCATTTGCCGGAGTTTCTCGAGATCATCCGCAAGAATGCCGCGCGCATGTCGCGTCTCACCGAAGACCTTCTTACCCTGGCGCGAGTTGAATCAGGGGAGCAGCGTTTCGATCCCCAACCCGTGGCGCCTGCGGAACTTCTTCACGATGCACTGGAAAGTTTCCGCAAAATTGCCCACGCGCAAGGCATCGAGCTGACGACCGAGGATGGCACCACCCCAATGGTGAAGGCGGATCGCGAAGCCATCCATCAAGTGCTTTCCAATTTAATTGACAACGCGATGAAATACGGAGCCAACGGTGGACGTGTCGTCGTCGGCGCTCGCTCTGCCGGGGATGCAGTCGAATTCCACGTGCGCGATTTCGGTCCTGGTATTCCTTCGGAACATCTTCCTCGGCTGTTCGAGCGTTTCTACCGTGTGGATAAAGCTCGCTCCCGCGAGTCAGGTGGCACAGGATTGGGATTGGCCATCGCCAAACATATTGTGCTGGCTCATGGCGGCTCGATCTGGGCGCAAAGCGAACTGAATCACGGCTCCACGTTTTCCTTCACTCTGCCTGTCGGAGGCGCAACTTAGAGTTTGACCGTGTACTTGACTGTGCAGCAGGAAGTTGCGGGGCAGATATTAGTGAGACTGAGCGAGGTACCGTCTGGTGTTGCGGTCGGCGCCTTGATGTGAACTATCCAGTTCAGATGGCGCAGTGCGGCTCATCATGAAATTCGCGAACGCAAGCCAGCGATCAAGTTCATCATTCCCTTCATCCACAAACCAATTCAGCCTGGCCGGGAACGTAAGGTTAAAAGTTGGCTTCAACGGCGGAGCTGATTTTTTGAAGAACATAGACTAGGCCCGAATCGCACCACTACGATCCCACACCGATCATGACAAGCTCAATACAGTGCATCCTGTATTTCAGAGTACCTAGTTACCATGTTTTAGCGGGTGAGTGCGTGTGTAAGGGCCTTCATGCGGGTCATGTGAGATTCACTTGTGCGCGTTTAAGTCGCACTTTGGAACTACAATGGCAGAAATTGGGCCGCTATCCGTGGCCATGTTTTAGCGTTAGGAGGTACCCATGATCAGCCTAAGAGCCACCTTGCTTGTCTTCACCATAGCGGCAATGGTCGCTTGCGCGGGAAACCCGCAACGACACTTGCTCTCAGTCGCGGTTGCTCCTTCCACAGCATCGGCCCAGGACTTCCCAAACGGGCAAGTACCGTTTACTGCTGTCGGGTCGTTCGATAAGTCCCCGTCACCAGCGACGTTAAATCCAGCCGTTTGGGATGCTTTCCCGATCCCAAATCCTCCGGATGCGGTCTCGATTGATCAAAATGGTGTTGCGCAATGTAAAGCAGGGTTCACCGGTACAGTCTCGCTCAGAGGTGGACAATTTCAGTGCGGCCCGACACCTACCTCGGCCTGCAAATTAATTTACGGTATCGCTCAGTTGACGTGCTCGTAAACAAGCCTTCATTGTGGTTTCGTCGCGCTCCGCGAATTGCAGTTAATTACGCAGCGGATGGAAACACGCACCATCTGCAAGTACAATAACTTCAACTGGATAACCGCAAACGGAGGGATGCGTGAGTGGTTGAAACGGGCGGTCTTGAAAACCGCTGTACCCGAAAGGGTATCGGGGGTTCGAATCCCTCTCCCTCCGCCACTCATTCGCTAGGCAGAAAACAACTCAGCCGTTCTAGTGCACTGTGGTCGGCCTTTTGTGCTCCCCATCTGGAGAACAAAGTGGAGAACAATTGGCCTGGACCGCTACAGACAGCTGTCTCATGGCTGCGACTGCGTCTTGTTTGGCGGTCTTAAGGAACAGACCTACGACTCTCTGCGAGGCGACCCCCGTTTTCGGGACCTTGTGCGTCGCGTAGGTCTGGCCCAATAATCCTTTCTCGGTTCGATGGATCAACTGCTCATCATCGCCATGGTGAAGGGTTCCGCTTTCACTTGACATTTTCCATCCAGCATTGAAAACTTCTCTCCGCCTTCGGACCGTTTCGACTGCCCGCTTTCCGGGGAGGTCCTGCATGAAGTCACTTCGTTCTGCCACCGCGTTCGCGGCACCGGAGATTTTTTCGACAATTCATTCGTACAAGAGGAAACTCAAATGTTTCTTGCCCGGGTTTGTACGGCTCTGTTCGCATTCCTAATCGCTACTGTCCCCACACTCGCCAGCCAGCCCGCGGCGATCGATGTGTGGTTTGTTGACTCGCTGACCAAGGTATTCCCAAGTGACACTCCCGGGAAACGCCGTTCTGAAGCGCCTGACTTTTGGGCAGCCCGAAACCAGCATCTGAGCATCCAGTTCGCCATCCGCTCGGCGAAAACCCTAAAGGATGTTTCTGCTGAAGTCACACCTCTAAAAAGCACGGGGGGCGAGCCCCTCGACGGAGTAACTGTGCACTCAGTCGGCTACGTCGTGGTCGGCTCCCACAGTGACGACACTCCCACTGACGAACTCATCGGCGAAGCTCCAGGGTGGTATCCCGATCCTCTCTGGAATTTCCCCATGGAGTTGGAAAGGAATCGCACGCACTCACTCTGGGCCACCGTCACCGTGCCTGCCAATGCCGTCCCCGGTTTGTACCGAGGAATCCTTTTGGTGCGAGCTGCCAAGCGCACTTTGGCACGTGCCGATCTCCGCATTCATGTGCTATCCGCGGCCGTCCCCGCTCAGCACACGCTCAAAGTCACCAACTGGTTCAACCTCGGGGACGCAGCGTCCCGGCAGTTTTACGACGCGCCTCAATTTTCCGACGGGTGGTGGACCCTGGTCGAGAACATCGCTAGGGTGATGGCAGATCATCGTCAGAATATGGTGATTACTCCGCTCATGGAGCTGATCACGCCGCGCGCTGAGGGCGGCCATGTGGCCTACGACTTCTCCAATTTCGATCGCTGGGTCGACGTTTTTCGGAAGGCCGGAGTCATTGGCTATATAGAGGGCAGTCACCTTCTCGGCCGCGCAGGAAGTTACGACGCCGCTCTTACGGTCCCGATCTTCCTGCTCGAAAAAGGCAAGGTGACAAGACAGGACCTTCCGCCGGACGATCCCCGTGTCGAGCCCTACTTCACCGGTTTCCTTTCTTCGCTCAACACACATCTGGCTGAAAAGAACTGGAAATCAATTTACTTCCAGCACATTCTTGATGAACCCCATGGCAGCGAGCCGCCTTACTACGCTCGCATCGCCGATCTCGTGCATCGCAATCTGCCCGGGGTGCTCACCATGGATGCCGTGGATGCTTCCGACATACCGGAAGAGCTGAAGAAGAACTGCGACGTGTGGGTGCCCCAGCTCGGGCGCTTTGACAATCAGATGGAACTCATCCGTGATCGCATCCAGAGTGGCCACGACGTATGGTTCTACACTTGCCTGTTCCCCAACAAACGCTACTTGAATCGCCTGATCGATTACCCATTGCTCAAAGTTCGCCTGCTCCATTGGCTCAATTTCCGCTACAGCTTCACCGGTTTCCTGCACTGGGGCTGGAATTACTGGACTCCCGAACCCGTGAAAGACACGCAACCTGTGATCGATGCCAACACGCAGTTGCTGCCCCCGGGCGATGCCTTCATCGTGTATCCCGACCGGGCAAGCAAGTCTGTATACAGTTCGATCCGTCTGGAAGCCATGCGTGAAGGAATCGAAGACTACGAGTTGCTGCTCGTGCTCAAGCAGAAGAATCCAGCCGCAGCCGAACAACTGTCCCAGGCTGCCATCACATCGTTCACGGAATATGTGCGCGATCCGGCGGCGTTTCGCAAAATCGAACGGAAACTACTGCAGGCCCTCTCGAACTGAGCGCTATACCGGTTTCATAGTTATTGCAGACCACAGGCAACATTCGGCTTACTAATCCGACGTCTTTCCTCGTAATACCGTAATCGACGCTTTCGGAAGAGTATACGCAGTGCCGGCACCGGCACTAATTTTGGACCTCGATGGCGGACCATCCGGATCGGCTGATCCGCCTGTGGGAAGAGGGGCAGGGTGCCACTGGTATTGCTCACTGCCGAACGTGATTCGGTCGACTGGCCCGCTGAAATGTTGCGTCGCCTCCC
>DATHJP010000256.1:0-3809 GCA_035489695.1 Terriglobales bacterium | reverse complement strand
TCGAACAATCAGCGAAGCAAAATGGCCACCATCATCCAGGACGACCTGAGCAAACTGGGGATGAACGTTCACGTGGTTCCGCTCGAGTTTCGGGCGGTACTCGATCGTGTGTTCCAAACTTACGACTACGAAGCGGCAGTGATGGGACTGGGCGGTGGCGATGCTGATCCTAATCCGGAGATGAATGTCTGGCTATCGAGTGGTGGCACGCACCTGTGGCATCTGGGTGAAACTAAACCCGCGACGGATTGGGAAGATCAAATCGACCAGCTCATGAAAAAGCAAATGGTTGAGCTGAAGTACAGCCGGCGAAAACATCTCTACGATCAGGTGCAGGAA
This sequence comes from Terriglobales bacterium, assembly GCA_035489695.1. GTDB lineage: Bacteria > Acidobacteriota > Terriglobia > Terriglobales > Acidobacteriaceae > 40CM-3-55-5. The sequence continues at coordinate 3,470 of DATHJP010000256.1, read as the reverse complement.
ATTATTGCGGCCAACCTTCCTTACATCTTTCTGGCTACGCCCGACATTCTGGTGGGAGCGAAGAAGAATCTGGCAAACTTCAAGCCCGCCATTCTGGAACCTTCCACGTTGTGGAATGTCGAGCAGCTCTATTTCCGTCAAGCGACGGCCGCTGGTGCAAGTCGGTGAAGTCAGAATTGGCGGCCCGCGAGCGCTCCTGGACGGATGAGCGTTTGGTGGCTGAATGCCGCAAAGGTAACCAGGACGCCTGGTCTGGTTTGATCGAGAAATACAAAAACCTGATTTTCTCTGTTCCCATCAAGTTTGGCCTGCCTCGCGAGGATGCGTCCGATATTTTCCAGGCGGTATGCCTTGATTTGCTTTCCGATTTGCCCCAGTTGCGCGAGCCCCGCGCTCTTCCCAAATGGCTGATGCAGATGAGCTTTCACAAATGCTTGCGCTGGAAAAAACAGAGGCTGGTTCTGTTTGACGATCCCCTCGAGATTGAAGGTGCGTCCGAAGCGAGCTCCGAAGAGTTGCCGGAAGAAATCATGTATCAGGTGCAACGGGAACAGATGCTTCGGGACGCCGTCGCTTCGCTTGCCCCACGATGTCATCGCATGATCGCCATGCTGTTTTTTGAGAGCCCAGCGCGTCCTTACCAGGAGGTCGCCAAAGAACTGGGAATTGCCACCGGATCAATCGGGTTCATTCGAGGACGATGTCTCAGAATGTTGCGGCAACGCTTGCAGAAAGAGGGCTTCCAGTGAGCGGATCCCGCAGCGCGGCAGGCCAAGAGAAATTGTTCAAACAATTGGCGAATCTAGCCGACGATAGCAGCCGGCGGAATTTTCTGGCGCAGAACCAAGAGCTACTTCGACCTGAAATAGTCTCTGAAATCAGCGACCAGGTGCGGGAACAAATTCGTGTGGACGTCCAGCAAGCCTTTCACCTCGCCGAGATCGCGCTCATCATTGCTCAAGAGCTAGGCAATAAGGAATCGCTGGCGCGGGCGCTTCGGGCCAAAGCCAATGTCCTGTACACGCGAGGGGAAAACGCTTCTGCGGTTGATCTGCACGAACAGGCAGTCGCTCTGTTCGAAGCTGTAGGCAAGGGCAATGAAGCGGCTCGCACATTGAGCAGTTCGATACAGCCACTGCTTCTGATGGGCGAATACAACCAGGCGTTCGCGGCGGGCGATCGGGCCCGCAAGATTTTTGAAGCTGAGGGGAACTCATGGAGGCTGGCCCGCCTCGAAATCAACATTGGCAACATTTACTACCGCCAGGATCGGTTTGCCGATGCCCTCGGTTGTTATGAACGTGCTTACCGCGGTTTGCTCAACCAAAAAGACGAAGAGGGAATTGCTGCGGTTCTAAGCAATATGGCTACCTGCTACATCAGCCTGAATGCCTTCCCGAAAGCTCTTGAAATGTATCAAAAGGCACGCGAGTTTTGTGAGCAGCACGGCATGTCACTGCTGGTGACGCAGGCCGATTACAACATTGCTTATTTGCACTACCTGCGTGGGGAATACAGCCGGGCGATTGAAATGCTACGAGCCACGCGTGTTGCTTGTAAGAAAGTTGGGGACGCGTATCACCTGAGTTTATGCAATCTCGATCTAGCGGAGCTCTATCTCGAGTTGAATCTCAGCTCGGAAGCTGCGGAACTGGCACAGCAGGGCTACGAAGGCTTTCAGAAACTGGGCATGGGTTATGAAAGCGCCAAGTGTTTGGCCTTTTCGGCAATGGCCGCAAGTCAGAAGGGACACGCTTTTGAAGCGCTGAAACTCTTCTCCGATGCGCGGGAGATGTTTGTTCGGGAAAAGAATCATGCCTGGCCATCTTTGATCGATCTTTATCGCTCCCTGGTGTTCTTCAACGAAGGCCGGTTTTTCGAAGCGAAACGATTGTGTACGGAAGCTCTGGAATCTTTCCAGGCTTTAGGACTATCGAGTAAAGCGGCGATCGCTCGACTGTTGATGGCGCGCATCGCGATGCGCATGGAGGAGATCGAAGAGGCATCGCGGCATGCTCAAGCTGCGTTGGACAATGTGGCAAAGCTGGATGCCCCCGTCCTCACTTATCAGGCTCATCTGCTGATGGGCAACATTCAACTCGCCAACGGCCATCCAGACGAAGCTTACGACTCCTATCAGAGCGCGCGAACGGCGCTGGAGACACTGCGCAGCAGTCTGCGCGGCGAGGAGTTGAAGATTGCGTTTATCAAAAATCGGCTGGAAGTGTACGAGAACCTTGTCGAACTCTGTTTGAATAGAAGCCCCGACCGAGCTGGACTGGAAGAGGCATTCGCATACGTGGAGCAGGCGAAGTCCAGAAGCCTGATGAATTTGTTCGTAAGGCCCGCGCCGGCACTCTCTGCCAAGGAGCCAGGACTTAGCGATCTTGTCCGCTCTATTCGAGACCTACGCGAGGAGCTTAATTGGTACTACAACCTGATTGAGCGAGAGCAGCTTCAACCAGAGGCGCAGTCTCCGGATCGAATCGGAGCGTTGCAGACGCAGGCGCGCTCCCGGGAGAAGGAATTGCTGCGCATGCTGCAGGAAGCTACTGAAGCGGACGCTGAGCAGGCGGGTTTGCAAACGCCTACTCATCTGCCGGTGGAGGTAATTCGCGCCGCAATACCAGCCGACACTCTGCTGGTCGAATACTTTCGGGTTCGCGACCGGATTCTGGTGTGTCTGCTAGGAAAAGAAACACTGGAGATTTTGCCAGTGACGCTGGAAACGAGAGTTTCCGGTTTTCTGCGGCTGCTTCAATTCCAGCTTTCGAAATTCCGTCTTGATCGGCAATATCTGGAAAGATTTCAAGATTCGCTGGTACGCGCGACACAAGCACATTTAAAAGAACTGCACGACGAACTGGTGGCACCTTTCGCAGACCGGCTGAAGGCCAGGCACCTGGTCTTTGTGCCTCACGGCTTGCTGCATTATGTGCCCTTCCATGCGCTGTTCGACGGGCAAGAACATTTGATCGACCGCTATACCGTTTCTTATTCGCCGAGTGCCAGCATTTATGCGTTATGCCAGACTCGAAGCGCGAATGTATCGGGGCAATCGTTGGTGTTGGGCATACCGGATCCGCAGGCGCCGGCGATATCCGAAGAAGTTCAGGCCATCGGCGGTGTTCTGCCGCAGCCGGAAGTGTTTCTCGGGAAAGAGGCAAGCGAGGATGTTCTGCGCAGTAAAGGACCGACTAGCCAATTCATTCACATTGCTACTCATGGGCATTTCCGCCAGGACAATCCCATGTTCTCATCCATCCGGCTGGGAAATTCGTTTCTGAGTCTCTACGATCTTTATCAGTTGAAACTTCCGGTGGAATTGATGACCCTGAGTGGGTGCTCGACCGGGCTGAACGTAGTTGCCGCGGGAGATGAGTTGATCGGGTTGGCACGAGGTCTGTTGCACGCAGGAGCACAGTCTCTGGTACTCAGTTTGTGGGACGTGCACGACAAAAGCACAGCGG